>CAIYZW010000949.1 GCA_903930725.1 uncultured Bacteroidota bacterium | reverse complement strand
GTTGCCATAGCGGACCTCGATTCTGGTTACTAATTCTACCCCTAAGCGGGGTGTCCAGTTTTATGGGTCCACTACAGTTTGATTGGCCCTGGTCAGCAACAGATTTGATGAAATGTTATAAAGATTCTGGAAAAGGTGATGAGAGTTACCCATATTTTCTGCGGATTTCAGAACTCTATCCTCAAAATTGGGGCATTTGGCATGCACTGGGCGTTAGCAAATTCACGGTACTTGATGAACCAGAGGATGCCATCAAGTATTATCAAAAAGCAACGCAAAAACGGTCTAATAAAGGTTGGGTTTGGTCGTGGTTTGATATGGGATTGTGTTTTGTGAAAATTAACAAGATAGACGAAGCACAAAATTGTTTTAAAAAGGCTCTTGAAAACAAGCCTGATTGTTGGGAAGCATATAATCAATTGGCTCGGGGTGCGATTTCACTAAAAAGATGGGGCGAAGTTCTAGATTTTATTCAAAAAGGTTTGGAAATCAAGCAGGACGAACCTGAATTATGGTTAGCTGCGGGTGATTTTTTTCTGGGTAATCATCATCCGAACTCATTTTTTGCTTGGAACGCCTATAAGGTTGGACGCAGACACAATAAAGACATTTCCAGCCAAGTGGAGAATTTGGCAAATAAATATCAAGCTGATCTTCGAAAGCTTATGGAGGATAAATTAAATATTGAAAATGATATTCGACCAATTTGCTTGGATCTGCATATTAAATTTGAGAATTTGGAAGGTAATGGCTTGAGAGGAAAAGTAATTTCTCTTATAGAAACCTGTGAACGTGAAGATAGGATTGAAGATTTGGTGCGTTGGATGCAAAAAGATAGGCCAGACGTTTTCCCGGAAATATTGGTAAAGTACGTTTAGGAAAAAAGTTGTTTTGAATCAAGGAGACAATCATGAGCATTTTCGATGAGTACGAACGTGGACTGGAAAAACTTCTTTCCCTTATTCCAAAAACCGCATCGGATTATTTAGATGTTTTGACTCTGCAAACTAGTTTGCATGAGAATATTGAAGATGCGAGGCTTTACGGAGATACTCCTGAATTGAAGGCAACGCGTATCCGGATTCTAGCGCAGCTTAACAGAATAACTGTAAATGTAACGGTGACCTTTAGTTTTAATGATCTTTGTTCGGGTAAAGGTCCCGCGAAAACTCATCAACGATCAAACTCTCAGCCACCAGACAAAAATAAGATTAAAAAGGTTTTCATAAGTCACTCCAGCGTTGACAAGGATTTTGCATCTCGGCTCTGCACCGATTTACAAAATACCGGATTGCCAGTTTGGTTTGATATGTGGGACATCAAAGTCGGCGAATCGATTGTCAAGAAAATCAACCAAGGTCTTGAACAAAGCGATTACTTGGTAGTAGTTTTTTCTCCTGATTCCGCGAATTCTGCATGGGTTCAACAAGAGTTGGACGCAGCTCTGATGGAACAATTAAGCAAGAAAAATATTACTGTCCTCCCTCTACTTTTGCGTGAATGTGAAATTCCTATACTTTTGCGAAGTATAAAATATGCAGATTTCCGTTACCACTACCAATCTGGTTTGGAAGAATTACTTAAAGTGTTTGACCCCCAAAATCTTTCCCTCGCAATATCTTGAGAGATGAGAAACGATGGCTGAAAGTAATTTTGTAAGCTATCAGATTGGTCAGAAAAAGCTATTGGATGCTCT
>CAIYZW010000948.1 GCA_903930725.1 uncultured Bacteroidota bacterium | reverse complement strand
CCCCGGATAAATTTTCCTGATTTTTTTTCTGAAATCTTCTGTTTTGTCAAATTTCACATCCCCACAAAAGACCACTTCCCTTGAAATTTCATCCGAAACAGTTATGAAAAAAGGTGCGGCGGTTGTTTATCAGCAGGCGTGTTTTTAACATTTAAATCGAGTTGCGGGAATGGTATTTCGATTTTGTTTGCTTTGAATTGGTTATAAATCGCAATCGAAACATCGCTTTTTGTTTGAATGCCTATTTCGAATGGAACCCAATAGAGCAGCCGGAAATTCAATGAACTTTCGCCAAAACCATCAAATAATGCGATTGGTGCGGGGTCGGTTAATATTCCAGGGTTTTCTTTTGGAACACTTTCGAGGATTTTGAGAATAATGTTAGGATCGGAGCCATAAGCGGCGCCAACCTTGACTTCGATGCGGCGCCGGTTATCCGAAAGTGTCCAGTTTATTAATTGATTGGAGATAAGATTTCCGTTCGGAACTACCACTTCGGCGCCTTCAAATGTCATAACATGGCTTGACCTAAGGCCAATCTGTTTTACCTGACCCAGCAAATTTTCGATTTCGATGGTATCGCCAACCTGCAAAGGCCGTTCGTAAACAAGTATCAGTCCCGAAATGAAATTATTTACAATATTTTGAAGTCCAAAACCAATACCAACGCCCAAAGCGCCAGCCAACAGACTGAATTTCCCCAGATCAATTCCCGCAGCCGACAAGGCAAAGGTTAAACCGATTATCACAATTAAATACCGTATCGAAACAGAAATTGCGTTGGCCACACCACGCGGGAGTTTCGATTGTTTTATAAACTCATCATCAATAATAAATTTAATAATGCCGGTGAGAAAAAAAGTGATGACAAGTATGACTATCAAACTAATAATAGCCCCTAACGAAACTTGTAAAGTTCCAATAGTCCATCGTTTTACCAGGAAATCAGTTATCCATAAATTGGTTTGAAAATTAAATTCGAATAAAACGATAACCGAATAAATCCAAAAAAGCACCAACGAAACTGTGACGATCTGTACAATCCGTTTTTCGATTTTTTCCCAATAATGTGTAAGGTAGGTTTGCTTGGTAGCTTTTCCAATCAGCACACCAGCGTTTGTGAGGGCAATCCAGATTTTGTAAATTCCGTAAATTATAATGGTATAAGCCGGAATATGGATTCCTACTTTCAGCATCAAAATAGCCAGGTCGAAATAGCCAAACAGATTGGCGATGAGCGATATGAAAAAGAAGACAAAAACTACAATAGCCAGAAACCCGGCTGCCCTCATCAATTTAAAACCTTTTGGGGTTTGTTTCCAAAAAACAGGTGTA
Organism: uncultured Bacteroidota bacterium; assembly: GCA_903930725.1. GTDB lineage: Bacteria > Bacteroidota > Bacteroidia > Bacteroidales > 4484-276 > CAJATL01. The sequence continues at coordinate 6,371 of CAIYZW010000948.1, read as the reverse complement.
AGATAATATGCGCTTATCAGTATACCTATCAGCTGTTCGATTAAAATATAATACCTCGAAAAATTTTCAAAATACCAAAACATTACCTGAAGGTAGTTGAGGGTTAACAAAAAAATCATTCCGCCAAAGAACCGTTTAACCCGACGATTGGTAAAGTGAGGCATGAAATATCTCGAAACGATTAAAAGAAACAATACTGTAAACTTACCGATTATCAACGGGTGGTAAGGGAAAAGCAGCCTGTAAGCGATTAGAAAAAGGGCTGAAATGGCCAGAAACGGATAATTGAATAATATGGTTTGAATGCCTTTGTTTTGAATTACTTCGGTATCGTTAACATTAAATCTGGTAAAACTAAACTTGATCGAAAAAACCAACACCGCACAAAACAAGAATAAAGCAAATATCAGGCTTTTATGCTCTGAGCTTAAATAAATACGGACAGTCTTTGTGGTCCTGTACCAAAAGTTTTTCAGATTGCTTATTCCGGGCTGATCATGTTCCGAAACAAGTGTTGCGTTCCACAATGCGGGCACTGAGGCAACAAAAAGACTATCTCTTAAATCTACCTGATGTTGCACCACACCTTCGACAATATCGGTACAAAAGGATGATTCTCTGGCAATTTCGTTTTCGAGAGCCATCAGTTCCTTTTCTCTTTCGAGGAATTTGGATTTATTCTTGCCTGCCTCGTCAATAACAGCCTGGATTCGGGATTTTAAAAGCTCTGATTCGTTAATAAAGCTCTGATTGTTTAACGTCAACAGCCACCTCTTGTCCATATTTTCCAATTCGCTGATGTATTCGCGGTTACCTTTGATTTTTGAGTTTATTTTTGTTTGCCAGCCTTTAAGTTTTATGTTAAAATCCGACCAGATGAAATAGGTGTTGTCGAGTACAAATTTGGTATAGTGCGATACTTTTATCGCCTTCAATTCCTGAAACTCTTTTTGCAGGGTTATCTGGTACACGCGAAAATCGTTATCAACTTTCCGTACCGATGCTTCGGGGCTCAGGATGTAGGTCATTCTGTTAAATTTTTTCTCGGCCTTTTCGATTTCGCTGTTGATTTCGTGTATCCTGTAAGGTTTAAGCTCAACTGTTTTTGTGGTATCGGCCGAAGCTGGAATAATATCAATAGCGGCTAAGTTGTTTACAAACAAAATAAGAGGCAAAATCATCAGGTACCGGAAAAGAAATCTTATCATAATTTCGTCAATTTTTAAAATCGTTTTTCACCACACAACCAGCAAATTCAAAATCCAAAAATAATTAAAATGGATAACCCACGGCAACCGAAAAAACATAATCACCAAAGAAACCGGGATTATTAAATATCCATTTTTCATGATTATCAGGATAGGGCTTTCTAAAAGGAATGGCTGCATCGAGGCGAAGTACAAAATAATCAATATCAACCCTTACACCAAATCCCCCTCCAACAGCTATATCGCTGATAAACCGGTTGAATTCAAATTTCCCGCCTGGTCTGCTCGGGTCATCCTTAATCAACCAAACATTTCCGGCATCAACAAACAAGGCTCCATACGTTTTAAAAGTGATTGGAAAGCGGAATTCGATATTTCCCATTAGTTTTATTTCGCCGGATTGATCAAGAAACCCCTGTTTATCCAAAGTATCTGAAGGCTGATAATTTCCCGGGCCAATTGTCCGCGAATAAAAAGCTCTGATATCCTGGCTTCCGCCAGCAAAGTACTGCTTAACGTAAGGCAACACGGCCGAGTTGTTATATGGGATTCCTACGCCGGCAAGTATTCGTGTGGCAATCTGTTTTTTTTCCGTAATATAAATGTAATAACGGAAATCGTTGGTGATTTTTGTAAACTGCGAATACGGAGTTCCCATAAGTTCGCCCTGTTCATCGCTGCCAGGCTTCTTCAAACCGGTAATGTTGTAAATCCCGTTCAACAGGTTACCCACCAGATCGAGGACGCCGTTGTAATAAAAATGGCTGTTTTTATTTCGTTTGGGATTGCTGGTGTAAGTATAACTCAACATCGAGCCAATGATAAATTGTTCTTCAAAACTTTTGGCTACCTGCGGATATTGCTGTAAAAAATCATCAAATTCGGCTGATGTTTGGGTAAGAACAAGGTAATCAACCGAAACCGGTTCGACTTTGAATTCTCTTTTGGGAGTTGTGCGCCAGGTATAACCAAACTTGATTTGTGAAAGGTTCATACTGTAATACTTTACCCTTTTTAAACTCCTGAAACCAATACTGGTATAGGTTTTAGGAACATAGCGCGATGATTGGTTTTTTAAATCGAATGGCACCAGAAACCGCGGAATTGTAAGTTTAAGCTGTGTGCCGATTTCGTAAGAATTTACGCCTAATTCGTAATATTTGGTTTTTGACCGTTTTTGCCACTCAAAACCTCCGTCAATTTGCAACGACAGTTGTTCGGCTCCTTTAAAAATATTCCGGTGTCCGATCGAAAGAATGGCTGCTGGCCCGAGGAAATCGTTTGATTTGGTCGCAAAATTTACCTCCAGACTTGTCTGCAAAGACTTCAGCGGCACCAGTTCGATGTTTGCATCCAAACGTTTAGTTGAATCGGCTGCTTCTTCAAACGAAACTTCCACCGAGCGGAACGCCCCCATTCCCTGCAAATAGCGCAATGTGTTGTCGTGGTTTATAAAGGTATAAATTCCGTCTGGTTTTATCGAAACAGCGCTAGTAATTATCCTAGGTCTGAAAGTGTTTTCGGTGGATTTATAAATGCAGTCGTTGATAAATGCCGAATCACTAAATGACCGATTCTTCTTGTCCTTTCTTACAAAAATATTTACATCCCTGATATTGTATTCGTTAAAAGCCTTTGCCGGAATTTTGTCTTTGATAACCAGGGTTAAATCAACCTGTTTTTGTCCAACAGTGGTGTCGGCATGAAAGAATAAGAAATCAGGATTAAAAAAGTAATGTCCTTTGTTTTTCAGAATCATGCTGAGGCGGCTTCGTTCGTCGTTTAATTCTTTAACCCAGTAATCGTTTCCTGGAATAATCAAACTTTCGGGCATCGAAGCAGCTACGATATTGTCGGCCAGGGTGTGTTTGCTGTAAAATTCCAGATTACGATAAGTGTAAGCCTGCCTGAAATTAACTGTGTAAGTTGCAGCTGCCTTTTTATTATTCTTGCCGTAAATCCTGATTTCCGGTATTACTTCACTATCAAAATGGCCCATATCGGCAAGACGCTGCTGCATGACTTTTGCCCTGAATTCGGGATTAACAACTTCCAAAAGCACCGGTGGTTTTGCCAAAAGCCTGTAAATGTAATGTCGTGGCCCCCATTTGCCGCTTGGTTTCCAATAATTATAAATGGTAAGACCTGTCCGGGGAAGAAAAACCATCGGCCTGTTTGTTTTCATAATACCAACCGAATAAAGATCATAAATTTTTAACGGTTTGTTTTTGATTTTTACCAGACCTTTTTCGTTAAACCAGGTGTAGGTATAAAGCTTTTCATCTTCGGCAAGGAATTTAGTATTGGAACACGATTGCAGGATCAACCCAGAAACAGCAATGAAGAAAATGAATTTTCTTCCAAAACCATTCCGGACCAACGACCAGACCTGTTGCCCTCTAAAATATGTAATTGCCTTTTTCAACAGCTAACTTATGCTTGTAAAATTCCTAATAAACCCTTTTTGATTTTGCTATTTGATATCTGCTTTTTGTAATTTCTTTTGTTGCCGTTTTTCGTTTGTAAAAATGTCGCCAACCGAATAAAATTCTTTGCTAAATCTCAGCCCACCACCGGTTTGGATAATTTCACCTTCCATCAGGCCTTCGTACTCATTTTTCCTGAAAAATACGGCCTTCAAATTTCCATCAGCGGTTATTTTCAATTCGATCTCCAGTTCGTTTTGCACAAAATGAGAATTGATCTGTTCGGCAGCCAGGTCGGATGTAATTCCCATACTTCCCTTATAATTTATTTTGGCTCTGTCGTTAAGGAAACTTTTACCAATGTTGTAGTAAAAATTTCGCTGCAGAACAGCACTTCCGCTTGAATTGTTTTCGCGAAACGATTGAACATCAAATTTTAAATCAACAAAACCAATATTATCGCTGATGAGGTGGTTAAGATTTGAAGCATAAAACTTATCAATTTGTGCACCGTTTGATGAAGTGCCACCCAATTCGTCGGACTGAAGGCTGAACATAAACGAGCCTCTTACCAAAAGGTTGAGCGCATTTACGTTTCGTTCTTCTTCGGTAAGTTGCATCAACCTGGCCGAAACGATGGCATCGCTGGTTTCGGGTGAAACATCGAACTTTAACTGAACATCGTTTAATTCGCCGGTCATATAAAGCAACACTTTAAAGTTCATCACTTTGGCGTTGCCCGGCATTAACCCTTCTGTTGAGGCTCTTACTTTTGAGCTTGCGATAAGGTTGAGATAAGGATTATAAAGATCGTTGGACAGGGTAATAAAACTACCCGGCTCGATTTCATATTTATCAACCGCAACCATCGGAAGGCTATAATGCAATTGGCCGCTTGTGAGTTCAAACATTCCCGATGTTTCGATATTTCCATCCAGCAGGGTATAATTTACATATCCGTTAAGGCTGGTTTTAAGATAATCCTCACCTCCGCTATCAAAATAAAGCTGAAACTTTGTTCCGTTTCTGATTTTTATCCGCGACTTAAAATTGCTCAGGGTTGGGATAATTCTGAGTGAACTGTTTTCGGTAATATCGGCATCATTAATTATTTCGGGATCAAACTTGTCGTATTCAACAATTCCTTGGTTATCATTGAGTGAGAGCATATCCGGGAAAACATAACTAATATCGGTTGATTCGTCAATCGTCACCTCGGCACCCACCTTTAAATCACCCGAAGTCCCGATAATTTCGACATCGGTTTTTGCTTTCAATAATCCAAAAATTAAATCATTGTGCTTCTTTGTCGAATTCATCACCACCATGTTGTCGCTGATAATCCTGAGATTGGGAATAATTTTTCCGGTCGGATCATAAGCGATCATTCCATTAATTTTTGCAGATTGGTCCTGTTTATTGGTCATCGTAAAATCGCTAAAACGGATTGTATTATCAGCCACAGCAATGGATTCGTCACCTAGGGTAAAATAATTATTCAGCATTTTAATTCCGACGCCGGCATCGCTAAAACTCAATTTTCCGCTGAGTACCGGGCTATCTGGCTTACCAGACAACCTGAGGTTTGCCTCCAGTTTTCCTTTGGCGTCGGTGATATAATCTGAGAGCAAATAATTCAATTCTGCGATGTTCAGATTATCAATTTTCATATTAAAATCAAACGGGTTTTCAGATTCCGAAGGCTGCCATAACCCTGTGGTGGCAATATTTCCATGATCTCCCTCCAGTGTAAGATCAAATAATAAATGATCTTCGCTGAACATAAATTTCGATAAATTCAAACGGCCCAATTCGACCTGGAAAATGTCCAGGTTGTCAATTTCCATTGTTCCTTCCACCACCGGTGAACCTAAAATGTGGTAAAATTTAAAATCGGCATCAGCAACGCCTAAAGCCAGCGTGTCGAGCGCAAATAGCTGCTCAAGGCTGCCTAAACTAAAATCGGTTAATTTCAATTCGATATTTTCAGGATTATCGGCCGGAAATGAGGTAATCGAAATATGCTGTTGGTTATTGGTGATCGAAAAATCGCTAAGTTTGATGAAGCCGGGATTTATCTCCACCTCATTACCGGGCAGGATTTCCCAGTTATCGTAACTAAAAATCAAAGGCTCGGGAAGAAAATGGAGCAGGGTACTTTTTTCGGTATTGATGATTTGCGCAGTTAAATCGAGGTAAGGATTTGAAAATGAATCGTTATACTGCAATCTGGTGAGAAGTTTTGAATTTTCAAAAGCCCCTGAAAGGATAAAACTGCCGGATATTATCTCACTTATAGTAAATCCGGTCCCTCCACGATATCGAAGCCCTTTTGAATTTCCGGTAACCGAAACATACAAACTGTCAACATACACCTGGCCATTATCAACGCCCGGCATTGCTAAATCCATCACAAGTTCATCTTTAGCTTTTGAATAAAAACCATCAATGGAAAACCCTTTAAAAGCAGGAAAACCAGGAAAATAGTTCATTGCAAAGGTTTCGGGATATTTAAAATTACCGTTGATTTTAAAATCCGGTATATAAAATTTCACCGAATCATTTTCTGGACTGGTAAGATAGTAATCAGGCAAAGCGGCCAGCGCATCAAAAACATCAAGTATATAATCGCCGGCAGTAAAACGGAGGTTGTAATAACTACTTTCAAGATCAAGGTCGGAGTGATTATTTGAGGTTTGGAAGTTCAGGCTGGCGGGATATATTTTATAAATCGTAT
>CAIYZW010000947.1 GCA_903930725.1 uncultured Bacteroidota bacterium | reverse complement strand
GGTGACAATATTTATATTATTAAAGGTGAGAAAATGGCGATTTCCAAGAAATTCGAAATGGCCGCTTTTAAACGAAACGCCCAGGCTATCAGAAAACAAGAGGTTTTCGAGCTTTTGTGTGGAGAGCGAATCTACCTGCAAATTGGACAGCAGCACCGAAAAATTGCTGATTTTGATGCTTTGCGCCGAAGTGGCTGGCCCGCGAATTATTTCGAGGTTTCCGTCATTAAGTTCAAAATCAATAATCTTTAAAAGTTTGAGATAATCTTTAAGGTAAACATGAAGTATTCGTTGGTCGGAATCCTTGTCTGGCAACGAATCCACGGTATTAACTGCTTTTTGCTCAGGCAGGTTCAAATAAAGTTTCAGGCCTGGTTTGCCGAGATAAAAACGATTAACCACCAGCTCCTTTTTGCGGATTACATTGTAAATTCCGGATCCTGTAAAATGAAGTTCAGGTATTTTGAGCTCGATTAGTTTTTGTTGTTTGGGGCTACCAGCGGAATCCGTCGTCTGGAAGGCAGAATCGGGCGAAATGGCAAGGTCGGTAATCGTTAAATCGCTTAAAAAGAGGTTAAACCCGATTTTTTTATAGCTGAAAACATACCTTCCACCGGTTTCTTTTTTAACAATTTGCCTCACCGTTTCACCAAAAATCCGCTCGGCGTAAAAATTCAGAATTAGAGGAACTGACAGCATTAAAAGAATGAAGAATGCTAAAATCCAGTAAAAAACCTTTTTGGTAAGGCTCATGGGTTTTTTGGACAGTTTTTTACTTTCCTTTTCCGGCTGGATGGAGGGCGCCGTTTGGTCGAGATTTTCTTCCGGGTTGTCCAAAGTTGCGATAGTGATAAATTTTTATCCAAAATTAGCCAAATAAAGCAAACAACAAAAATCAATCACCGAAGCAAGGCCAATTTGACAGGAAAATGATTTTAATAAAGTGTTGGATAAAAGGCATCTTTGATTTGTTTAACTACGTGGTTATTTCCTGAAAACAAAACACTTACAATGTCGAAGCGGGTTTCGAGGTCGCTGTTTTTTTTGAGGATGTAGGCGTTGGCTGCACGGATAAGAAATTTTTGTTTGTCACGGGTAACGCTTTCTTCGGGTTCGCCAAAGTAGTTGGTGCGGCGGGTTTTTACTTCAACAATCACCAAAAAAACGCCCTCCTGAGCGATGATGTCAATTTCATCTTTTCCAAACCGCCAGTTTCGCTCGAGGATTTGATATTTTTCGTTTCGCAGGAATTTTTCGGCAATGTCTTCGCCTTCTTTTCCCAAATCGTTGTGATCGGCCATGAATTTCTATTTTTAGATTTTACCTGACGCTTAAACCTGAAAGGTTCCTGTTTTTCAACACTCAAAACTATCCCTTTTAAAGCTTAGCCTGGAAATTCCTAGGAAGGTTACTAAGGTTAGCGATAAGCATCTTTTCGATGAGCAATTCTAATCACAGTAACAATAATGACGTTGTCGGCAATAGCGTAAATTATCCGGTAATTGCCAACACGAATTCTATATTCGTTAATCAGTCCGCTAAGTTTAATGCATCCCTGTGGGCGTGGATTTACAGCGAGATTATCTATAGCCGACTTTACTTTATGCGCATTGCTTGCAGGAAGAAGAAGCAATTCATCAGCAGCAGACCGTTTGTAAAGAATTGAATATTTCATGCTACATCAAATTTCCTTTTGAAAAGCGCTTCAACTTCGTCTTGTGAAACAACCGGCTCATTCTGTCGTTCCATCACTGCCAGGCGGTCTTCCAAATCTTCGACATATTCCAGAAGATTTTCGTACTGCTTTAATGGGAAAATCACCATTGGCTCACTGAATGTCTGATCTTTAAGATGTTTTACAGTTAATGTCATTTTTGTAAATTCTTTAATTTCTACAAAGTTATAAGAAAACCAAATGTGCCAAAATAAATTTCTCCATCTGAATAATTCAATGATTTTTAAGGCATTAACTTAAATCAATAGTTTGACACACCAGTTTATTAAAAGTTGGAATGAGAGAGATTTTATTCTTTTGAAAAATCAATCACCACACTCTTCCCAACTTCCAGACTTACATTGCGGCCAAAGATTAACGTGCGATTGTCGGGGAT
>CAIYZW010000946.1 GCA_903930725.1 uncultured Bacteroidota bacterium | reverse complement strand
ACCTATGGTCCGCGTCAATCGGCACGGGCAATTATCCCAACCATTATTACCCAGATTCTGTCAGGAGAAAAAACCATCACACTCGGTTCGTTAAGCCCCACCCGCGATCTGAACTTTGTCCGCGACACTGCCCTCGGGTTTATTGCGGCTGCCAAAAGCGACACGGCAAATGGCGAAGTGGTAAATCTTGGCAGCAACTTCGAAATCAGCGTGGGCGATCTGGCCACTAAGATAGCTGGTCTTCTTGAGAGAGAAATCACCATCAAAAGCAAAGACGAAAGGATTCGCCCCGAAAAAAGTGAAGTTGAGAGGCTTTGGGCATCAAATGCAAAAGCTGCCCGTTTGATGGAATGGAAACCACAATTTACACTCGACGAGGGACTTCACGAAACCATCGCCTGGTTTAAACAACCCGGAAACCTCGATTTTTATAAATCTGACCTTTATAATATTTAGAATGAAAGCGGTAATTCTTGCTGGTGGAAAGGGGACAAGGTTGAAACCCTACACAACAGTTATTCCCAAACCTCTTGTCCCTGTAGGCGAAAAGGCCATTCTCGAAATTCTCATCACCCGCCTGAAAAACCAGGGGGTAGATGAAATTTATATTTGCCTTAACCATTTTGCCGAGATTATTATGGCATTTTTTGGTGATGGAAAACGATTTGGTTTAAAGATTCACTACTCTCTCGAAAATGAACCATTAGGCACTGTTGCTCCAATCAAACTCATTGATTCACTGCCCGAACATTTCCTGGTGATGAATGGCGATTTACTCACCGACCTTAATTTTGGTGATTTGTACAACTATCACCTTCAGGGAAGCTCACTTCTGACAGTTTCGACTTACACACGAACCACAAAAATTGATTTTGGGGTTATTGATTTTGATAGCAAGGCATTGCTTGCAACCGGTTTTCGCGAAAAGCCAGAATATATTTTCGAAGTAAGCATGGGGGTTTATGTGATGAACCGCAAAGTGCTTGATTTTGTTCCTGATGGAACACATTTTGGTTTTGATAATCTGATGCTTACCATGCTTGAGAAAAAACAACCTGTCCGCATTTTTCCTTACAAAGGATATTGGCTTGATATTGGCCGTCCAGAAGATTATGAAAAAGCAAATGAGGATTATGATCAATTAAATCCCTCGTTATGAGTACCATTTTAGTTACAGGTGCAGCAGGTTTCATCGGGCGTAATCTTGTAGCACGGTTGCGGGGTGAAGGCCATTCGGTAGTTGAATTCGATGTTGCCCAGGGCGATGTTACAAGTATTGACGACCTTCATTGTTTTGCCGGTCTTCAAATAGATCACGTATTTCATCTTGCCGGCAAAACATTTGTCCCGGACAGCTGGAAAAATCCTTTTGGCTTCTACCAGGTAAATGTAATGGGGACAACCAATATTCTTGAATTTTGTCGAAAAACAGGTGCCAGACTGACTTATATCAGCTCCTACCTTTACGGTGAGCCTGATTACCTTCCCGTTGACGAGTTGCATCCCGTAAAATCCTACAATCCTTACAGCCAGAGCAAAGTTTTAGCCGATTCAATTTGTCAGTTTTATGCCCGTTATTACAATATTCCGGTAACAATTTTCCGCCCTTTTAATGCTTTTGGGCCGGGGCAATCTGGCTTGTTTCTTATCCCCGAAATCATCGAAAAGGTTATGAAAAGAGATATTCGCGAGGTGGAAGTTATGGATTTGCGCCCAAAACGCGACTATATTT
>CAIYZW010000945.1 GCA_903930725.1 uncultured Bacteroidota bacterium | reverse complement strand
GGCTTTCCACAGACAAATGCCTACGAGCAACTTCGCTATGTTTTATTCAATCCACTAACTTTCATTTCAACGTTAATCCACTCCTTTTGGTTTTTCAAAATGTACATCGTTGGAAGCCACATAGGTGCGTTTGGATGGGATTTTTATCAGTTACCATTGATACATATTTACTTGTATTTAGCTATTTTGCTGGCATTTGCAGTACTGGAATCACAAAAGGAAATAATGATAACATACCGACAAAAATTCTGGATTTTGGCATCTCTGATAGGCAGTTTGTTGGTATTTAGCCTGATGATGTACATGATTTGGGCCGCTGTTGGCGCAGAGATATTAACAAATTTACAAGGTCGCTATTTCATCCCAGTTATACCTTTGTTTTGGTTCCTTTTTTACAATCGGATTGTGCCGGTAAAAGAAAAAATCCTCAGAAGTGCTGCTGTAGTTATTCTGACAGCATCTATGATCAGCACGATTAGTACCATATTTATCAGATATTATGCTGTTTAAAGGAAAAATAATTTCTGTAGTTGAGAGAAGTTTGAGTATTTGCCCTTTGGAATTACCTGCATCATCAATAACAGGTGGTTTACAGAAACTTCGATTCGAAAAACAATTGAAAAAGACTGTTTCATAATTGATATTCTTGAACTGCAACAAACTGTACCATCACCAAAAAGTAAAGTTTTTATAAGTAAAATGGTAGATTTTGTTTTTGGAATTCATCAATCCCTGCTTACAAACGAATTTATAATCAGAGCAATAAAAAAATGAAAGTTACTGCAATTATCGTCAATTATTTTTCTTCTTCATTTTTGCCACCATTGCTCGAAATCCTGAACAACGACCCTCTGATCAGTGAAATTATCGTTGCTGATAACAGTGCTGAACCTGTTTTGTCGGAGGTTTTAAGAGGATTTCCAAAAGCCCGGTCATTGCCCTTTTCCAGAAATATTGGTTTTGCGGCGGCAGTAAACCGGACAGCAAAAACTTCTAAAAGCGACTGGTGGCTTCTCATCAATCCCGATACAATACCTGGTCATGATTTTGTAAAAAAACTACTTGGTGGCGCCGAAAAAACCAATGCGCTTATTGCCGGGCCACGCTTTTATTGGGATGATGAAAAAACATTTAAACTTCCACCTGCAATAGGTCATTCATGGTTGATACAGGCTGGTTTGGAAAGTGCAAACCGGTCCGAAATGGATGCCCGGTTGGTTTCATTTAACTGGGACATCCGTTTTGAAAGGTTTTGGAATGAAACCGAGCCTTTTTTCGAGCCTTTTCTTTCTGGTGCCTGCCTCCTGATTAGAAATGACAAATTCTTTTTCGGCGATGGTAAAATCTTTGACGAACGATTTTTCCTCTATTTCGAAGACACCGATTTGTGTACCCGGGCTATTTTAAATGGACAAAATATTGTGTGTGTGCCACAGGCAGAGGTGGTTCATTATTGGGATCAGTCGCCTTCGGAGCAAAAAGGACAATTTATGACTGAATCGCATCAAAAATTTAATGAAAAGCACAATTTAAAGACATTTAAAAACCTCTTAGATTTTGAAAACCTGTCAGGTTTTAACGTTGATAATGATTACGGTGAAACCTATAATTCACCAGTTTTCAGATTTCAAAAACTTTCCGGAACCTACTTTTTTGAACTCGGGTTAAATCACTTTTTCGTGCCCTTTGCCCGGTCAGAAGCAAAAGACCAAACCTTTCAATTTCCGGAACCTGTTTGGCAAAGATTGCATCCAGGCCAATATTTTGGCAGAATAAGAAATAGTCAAAACCAAACCATCGCAACATGGAAATGGAAAAAACTGTAGAAACCAGCTTCGGCACGTTTTATATTCGTCCGTACAATGACGAAGATCTGGATAACGTGATTGAACTTTGGGAATCGGCTTTCAAATCAAAAATTGACCGAAAAATCTGGCGTTGGAAATTTCACGAAAATCCGTTCGGGAGGCAAATCATGCTTTGCGTTAACGAAGCGGGTTTGCCTGTTGCCATGTATGCCGGCATCCCGTTTCCAGGCAACTGGAATGGCAACAAAATTAAAATGACTCAACTCATTGATAATATGTCGCATCCGGATTTCAGACAGGCCACAAATGGTCGCAAAGGGCTTTTTATACAAACTGCGGAGCATTTTTTCGATGTTTTTGGTGGGGATCATGCCTCTGTTTATCATTATGGTTTTCCGGGTGAAAAGCATTTTAAACTGGGGAAACTTTTTCTTAAGTACAGTATGGTAGCCGATGGTGGGGCTTATCTTGAGGCTAATATTCGTTGTCAGGAAAGAAGTCTATTCCCGATTTTTGGGTCTGTAACTCAAATCAGCAGTACAAGCGATGATTTTGACAAGTTATGGAGCGAAGCAAAACGTTTTTATCCTTTTTCGATTTTTCGTGGCGAAGCATTTATCAAATGGCGGTTTTTTAACCATCCCCGAAATAATTACCGTATTTTTGTTTATAAGAATCCGGTCGGTAAAATGACCGCCTATATCGCCACTTTGTGCGACGGTCAAACTGCTACCATTGTTGATGTTTTTGGCCTCCCATCAAAGAATCAGTTTTCGGGTTTCTTTCGGAAAATAAAAAACAAACTACATTGTCAAGGCATCAGTTGTATCAGAATCTGGTTACCAAAGCATAGTTTTCTTACCAATTATTTATTATCGTCAGGCTTTATCTCAAAAGAAGAGCCTCTTGGAATTATCCCCACCGGCCGAAGTTTTTCTGATAGCCTTGATATTGATTTTACCATTAAAAACATTTTCTACACCATGGCTGATGGTGATTTGTTTTAAAATTATGCTGGTTTTGGAAGAAAACTCGCATGCATTAAAAATATTCAAACCGACTCAGATAAGCCATGAATAGCGCTAAAATTCTTTGTTTGGTTTTAACGCACAACGGAGCGGAAACTGTAAAAGAAACCTTGCAATCCATTCTCAGCCAAAGTGTTCTTCCTCACAAAATTTTGCTGATTGACAATGCCTCAACTGATAATACCATCGGAATTGTGCGTTCATTAAATGTTCAAAATCTGGAAATATCACTTCTTGACGAAAATGCAGGAGTGGGGCGTGCATTTAATTTAGGTATCGAAGCTGCTGCAAAACAAGGTTTTGGATGGTTATGGATTTTCGATCAGGATACAATTTGTCTGGAGGATTGTCTTGAATCGTTACTTTATGCAGGAAACATGCTTGGCGAACCGACTAAGCCTGTTGGGGCATTGTTTCCAACTGCAAAATCAAAATCATTCCCCGAAGTTACCCTCCTGCCCTATCACTGGAATGGGAAAAATTTTGTTCATGTCAGTGAGGATCAATCTGAGAAAATGTTTCTCCAAATCCATTCTTCGATATCTTCAGGTGGACTTTACAAAGTTGATGTCCTCCGGCAAGCGGGTGGATTCAGGGAAGACTATTTTATTGATTTTGTTGATCACGATTACCATCTGAAACTTCATCATGCCGGATATCAGATGTTTTGGGTCAAACCTGCAGTAATTTTACACGAACTTGGTGTAGCAAAAAAAACTATAAATGGTGAAATTCTCTTTATCCATAAGCCTTTTCGATACTATTACATGGGGCGAAATATGACAAACGGCTATTTGAAACTGGGTGGAGTTGTTTCGGTTCTAATTTTCTGGAAAGACGCATGGCAGCAGGTAAAACGTTTTAAAAAAGCAGGACTTTTTCCCAAACATGCCATCAGATATTTTTTAAGCGGCGTTTTGGATGCCTTTCGCAATAAATTTGGAGCGCGTAACAAGCACTAATCTGATATTATCGCCCAACGATTTGAAAATAAATCAAATAATGAATGGTTAACCTGGAAAAAAACATCGGAAAAGGCAGTGTTTTAGTCTTTACCCCCCACCCCGATGACGAGGTTTTTGGCTGCGGCGGAGCTATCATCAGGCATTTACAGCATGGCGATGCCGTAAAAGTGGTGATTGTCACCGATGGTGGATTTCCGGTTCACGAAAGTCAGACAAAGCCCGATTATACCGAAATCCGAAAGCTGGAATCATTGGCTGCGGCTAAAATTCTGGGTTATTCGATGTTGGAATTTCTGGATTATCCGGATGGATTCCTGGCAGCCAATGAAAAACTCATTCATCATTTATCACATATTATTGAACAATTTCAGCCTCAAAGTATTTACCTCCCTGCCAACACCGAAATCCATCCCGATCACCTGGCGCTCAATGCGGCAGGTATTAAGGCTGTGATCAGGTACAAACCTGAGGTAAACGTGTATTTTTATGAAATCGGACAACCGCTCAAACCCAGCTTGTTTCTCAATATTAGCGACATCCAGCCACAATTGGAGCAAGCCATGGATTGCTTCAAATCGCAGCTCAAGGTGCAGGATTACAAAAAACATATCACAGCGCTACATGCATACCGGACCTACAGTTTAGGAAAAGATGTGAAATTTGCGGAAGCATACCAATTGGTAAATTCAAAAACTTTAAAACCAGGAGATGTGCGCTGGACACAGAATTATCAGCGGCTTCAACAACCTGTTACAGAAAAAACTACGGATGAAGATATTCCTTTGATTTCGGTGATTGTGCGTACCATGAACCGCCCCGAACTGCCTGATGCACTCGAATCCATCGCCAGCCAAACCTATCCAAACATTGAAGTTATTGTGGTGGATGCGCGAGGCGAAATGCCTCTGCATTTGGGAGAACGCTGCGGTACTTTTCCATTGCGTGTCATCTCGAAAAACAAACCCCTCAACAGGCCGGAGGCTGCAAATGCAGGATTGGATGCCCTAAAGGGGGAATACTTTTGCTTTCTGGATGAAGATGACCTTTTCCTGCCAGGACACATCCCAACATTGCATCAGACCCTTTTAACCGGCAAGGTTTCGGTTGCTTATTCGGTTGTAAAAGGATTTGATGTTGATTCGGGAAATGAAATGTGGTTCGGCGCTCCTTACGACTTCGACAAATTATTGAGGGAAAACTACATTCCAAACCTGGCGCTTTTATTCCACTCGGATTTAATTAGAAAAGGATGCCGGTTCGATCCGGACTTTGAAATTTATGAAGACTGGGATTTTTTAATCCAGGCAGCGCAATTAGGCGATTTTTTGTTTGTTGAAACCCTGGGAGGGATTTATCGAAATTATAAGCATTCCAGCATCCATACAAACATGGTTAAAGTGTTTCAGTTCAGAAAAAAAATGTATTTAAAATGGATTTCTTTGATTTCTGATGAAAAATTCAATACACTGATTCCGCCAAATTTTGACGAAATAAATCAGGAATTAATCACAGAAAAGAAAAAAAATCAAGATCAAGTTGATACATTAAATACTCAACTTGAACTACTTAGATCGGAATATAATCTTTTAAAAGAAGAGATTATCCAGATCAGGAAAAGTCTGATATTAAGAATTGAAAAAAAGCTTATCTGCTTTTACCATTGGGCACCTTACTACAACCCTTTGGAGATGCTTAAAAGAATAGTTGCCAATTCCAGAATTCTAAAAGCTATCAAAAAAAGCGGATTATTTGATGAGGCATTTTATCTGAAAAATAACCCAGATGTTAATAAATCGGGCACTGATCCATTGAATCATTACCTTAAGTTCGGAGGTTTTGAAGGCCGTGATCCATCAGATAAATTTGAAAGTGCCTATTATCTGGAGCAAAATCCTGATGTTAAAGAGGCGAACCTGAACCCCTTGCTGCATTATTTGATGCATGGTAAAAATGAAAATCGGGGTATCAAACCGGAAATATCCGACCCTATAGCTTGTTATAAGGAGCACTTTTTAAAACAAAAACAGGCTGACCTTATCGAATTTATTCAATCATCCGAACAGATAGACCTGATTTACCCCAATCCACAAATCTCTGTTATTCTGGTTCTTTTCAACAAAGCCGAACTTACCCTGGCTTGCCTGAGATCCTTACGCGATTATGCCGATGTTCCCCTGGAAATAATTATCCTAGATAATAATTCAACCGACCCGACAAGCCAATTGTTACAGAAGGTTAAAGTCACCAGCGTGATCTGTAACAGCGAAAACAGGCATTTCCTGGAAGCCTGCAATCAGGCGTTGGAATATGTTACCACTCCGCATATCCTTTTCCTGAATAATGATGCCGAAATCAGTGAGAACGCCATTTCATCGGCACTCAAAACACTTAACGAAAACAAGGACTGCGGAGGGGTTGGTGCAAAGCTTATCCTCCTCAATGGCACTTTGCAGGAAGCAGGGAATATTATCTGGCGCGATGGCAGTTGCCAAAGTTATGGCAGAGGCGATTCACCAGATTTACCAGAATACAATTTCAAAAGGATTGTTGATTACTGCTCCGGAGCATTTTTGCTAACCCGCTCAGAATTGTTTAAAATGCACGGTGGCTTCGATGCACAATTTGCACCAGCATATTACGAAGAAACCGATTACTGCCTGTGGCTTCAGGAGAACGGTTATTATATTATGTATAATCCTTCCATTAAAGTTTATCATTTTGAATTTGGAAGTAGCGAAAAATCACTGGCTATCCAGATGCAGGAAAGGAACAAAGAAAAATTCAGAATAAAACATGCAAATACATTAAAACATCATTTTGAACCCGCTGCAGAAAATTTGTCAAAAGCCAGATTTAGTGCGTCAGCTCAATTTAAGGGACATGTATTATACATTGATGATCGTGTGCCACATTTAACTTTAGGATCAGGTAATCCGAGGTCCAATTTTATTGTTAACACAATTTCAAATCTTGGTTATCAGGTAACCTTGTACCCAAACACAATGCCTCAAAAGGAGGATTGGGTTTCCAGCTATAAGGATTTAGATTCAACGATCGAAATTGCTTTCGATCAGGGATTTCAGGAATTCGGCAAATTCATTCAAAAGAATTTAGATTATTATGATATTATTTGGATAAGCCGACCACACAACCTGGAGTTTCTTTACGATGACATTAAAAAATACTGCCGGCAATCATTTATAATTTATGATGCCGAGGCAATATTTGCTGAAAGAGCGTTTCAAAAACAAAAATTAACTGATCCGAATTTAGATCCCAATGACTTCAATAAACTTATCGAAAAAGAAATCAACCTCTGTAGTATAGCAGACCATATAGTTGCCGTATCGGAGCGTGACTCCCGTGAATTTAAAAAGCATAACATTAAAAATGTTTCAGTGCTGGGCCATGCATTAAAAATCAGTAATGGCAGTAAAAGCTTTGAGGACAGGGAAGGATTACTTTTTGTAGGAAATCTTGATGATGATGACTCGCCAAACGTTGATTCGATACTATGGTTTGTGAACGATATTCTTCCAATCATAAAAAAAGATATACCAAACATAGTTTTGCATGTGATTGGTTCCAACAAAGCTGGTTCACTTCAAAACCTTCATGTTGACAATGTGATTTTTCATGGTATGCTCGGCAATATAAGCTGGTTTTACGACAATCTCAGGGTTTTTATTGCTCCAACAAGATATGCTGCCGGCGTACCCTTCAAAATCCATGAAGCTGCATCATACGGGTTGCCTGTTGTGGCAACCGAAATCCTGGCTAAACAATTAGGGTGGGAAAATAATATACTTCTTCTTACCTCTGATATCAAACCTGATTGCTTTTGTGCGGCAGTAATTCGACTGTACACTGATCCAAAGTTATGGAATGAAATCAGGAAAAATTCATTACTCGAAATTGAGACTAATCATAAAAATTCGTCAATTGAGAAAACGATAACAAACATACTGTCAAAGGAAAATATTAAATCAGCACACGTCGAAAAACACTGGTCGAATTTAAATTGTCAAAGTCATTATTGCAGTGATGTTTATTGGTTGGCCAACGCAATGGTAGCAGGTTATTATAATCGCCACGCCACTTCAGGAAACGAATCGCAACATTGGATAAACTATGTTGTAGAAAAGTATTTTACGAAAAGAAATAATGCAGAAATCATGCTAAGCGTGGGTTGTGGAGATGGAGAACTGGAAAGACACATCAGCAGCCTGAATGTTTTTGACAGAATTGAAGCTGTTGATTTATCGCATGAAAGAATAAAAAAAGCAACAGAACTTGCTTTGGAAAACAACTTCCAAAATATTGATTACTTTATCAGGAATGTAGAAAAAGACGGGCTTATCGGGAAAAAATATGATGCAATTTTTTATAATTCTTCATTGCATCATTTTAATAATATTGACAATCTCATCCTTGAAACTGCGAAACTTTTAAAACCCGACGGTGTTCTGATAATAAATGAATACGTTGGTCCCAACCGGTTGATGTATAGCGAAAAAGAAAAAGAAATTATTCAATCTGTTTTCGATAAAATTCCGAAAAAATATCGCACTTCATTGGCAAAAGAAAACTATGGTGAAGTATTTAATAGTGTAAGCTTTTTCGACCCGAGGGAAGTAGAGATGACAGATCCATCAGAGGCTGTCAATTCTGAAGCCATTCTTCCTACCATAAATAAATATTTTCAAATAATAGAAAATAACACCATTGGAGGAACACTTTTGCACGTAGTACTTCAAAACATTGCCGGACACTTTCATAAAGACGATAAAGAATCGATGGCGGTGCTAAATTTCCTGTTTGAAACCGAGCAATCATTAATTCAAAAGGGAGAAATCACAAATCACTTTGCCTTAATTGTTGCAAAAAGTAAAAACAACTAAATATTGATGTTTTTATGATTTTTCAACTAACTCCAACTTTCAGCCACATCACTAATTTGGCAGCTGAAAAAATAAAAGCAGTCCATTTTCGGGATCTTCGACCAACAAATGATTTACCCGTAAAGATATTCATGTGGGCAAACCAATCCATACATTTGTAATGATTAAAATTTTATGATTTTCTCATCTAATACAGCCATTCAGCTCAAAGACATCAGGAAGGTTTATAAACTTTATCAAAAACCTTCTGACTGGTTAAGGGAGATTTTTTTTAGTAGACCTTTTCATCAGGCGATTGAATCACCTGATAATGTTTCTCTGGAAGTAGTTGAAGGCAATGATTCATTGATCGAAAAATATTGAAATGAAAAAAAACAAAATTCGCATTATCTCCAGCATTGATAAGGTAAACCAGGTAGTTGTCAAGGTTCCGGATCAGTCAATTTGCCCAACACCTGGCCAGCGAAAAATTAATGTAACGGGTTGGGCATTTGATGGAGTTTTGAATAAACTTGTTGATGAAATATTTGTCTGTATCGGGAAAAGTGAGTTTAAAGCAGTGAATGAACTGGATCGTGCGGATGTTGCAAAGCATTATCGAAACCCATCAATGCAGCATACTGGTTTTATGTGTAACATCCCTGTTCACGCTTTTTTGGATGGTTCAAACATTGTTTCTCTTAAAATTGTTGTAAACACCGAAAACGAAGCATTTTATAATATTAATCCAATCGAAATTCAGTTTCAGAGGCCATTTATGTCGTCATTTTCGCAACCGGCAGGCGATTGGAAAATTACAAAAAACAATGGCAACAATCCTCTGATCTCAATTATAATTCCTTGTTTCAACGATGGGAAATACCTCCCTGATGCGCTGTCGGGCATAGACGAAATAGAAAATGTAAACTATGAGGTTATAATCATTAATGATGGTTCAACCGATGCTTTAACGCTGGATTATCTGGCGAAACTCGACAACAAAAAATACATCATTCTCCATCAAAAAAACAAAGGTGTTTCGTCAGCCCGGAATGCCGGAATAAGCATTGCCCGCGGCACGTACATCCTCCCGCTCGATGCGGACAACAAGCTAAAACCGGAATTTGTTTATACCGGTACCGAATTTCTGGACAGTAATCCCGAATTTGACATTTTTTATACTGACCAGCAAAGGTTTGGGGAAACCAACAGGGTTATCGAAGTACCTGATTTTGATCTGGTTTCGCTCATCACAAACAATTGTGTTGATACTTGCGCCATTTTCAGGAAAGAAGTATGGGAAACATGTGGTGGCTATGATGAGAAAATGGTTGGTTTTGAAGATTGGGAGTTTTGGATGAGGGCTTACACAGATGGTTTTAAGTTTTACCACCATCCGGAGCCATTATTTTTTTACAGAGAAAAATCTCAGGAGGAATCATTAAATCTTAAATGTCAGATTCCCGCAAACTATTCAAAATTATTGAGTTATATTTACTCGAAACATTCCCGTCTCATTAAGCAAACACTGTTGGATTTGAAACTGGCAAATCAGGAATTGCAAAATGAATTAATAAAAAAAGATGTTCATGGCGAAGTAAAAACCCATAAGCCATTTCCTGCCGGTAATCTACCGAAAAAGCTGGCTAAAAAGCTTAAAAAAGCATTTTACCTTCTAAAATACTATCCATTCTTTGTTTTCAAACACCCCGGGTTTCTTAAAAAAAACATCAAAACATTATTCCAACACGGGCCTAAACAAGCGCTGAAACTTGCTTACGATTATGTGGTGCCGGAAAAGCCTGAAACAGAAAATACTCCGGCTATTGTAAAAAGTGAGAAACTTGAAAAACTATATGAAGAATTAAAAAATTCCAGCCCGGATGATACTTGTAAAGGCCCATTAAAGGTATCGGTGATCATTTGCACTTATAACCGTTGGTCGTATTTACACGATTTGCTAAAATCTCTGGAACAGCAAAGTTATCCCCATTTTGAGGTAATCGTTGTTAACGGTCCTTCGACCGATGAAACATTTCATGTAAAAGAGCTTTTTCCAAAAGTAAGGTACTACCAAACGCATCAACGGAATATTTCGGTTTCGAGAAATATCGGAATTAAGCAGGCACAAGGTGAAATCGTCATTTTTATTGATGACGACGCTTTGCCAGGAGATTCAGAATGGATTACGAGATTTGTAACCACTTTCAAATCCGACAGGAGAATTAAAGCAATTGCTGCTCCCGTAAAAACTGGCTTAACCGAGGTTTACGAGTTTTACCGGACTTATGGTAGCTTTTATGGAAAAGTCTTTTTTATCTGGCATGATAAATTTGTCGAAACATTCGATAAAACCCCAAAAAGCAAACAATTTCCGTTTGATACCGGACAAGGCTCAAACCTTGCCTTCTGTAAAAAGGAATTGATCGAAATTGGTGGGTTTGACGAATATTTTGTTTATTACCTGGATGAGACTGATGTTATATGCCGGCTATTTAAAAATGGCTACGAAACTTTCAATTTAAAGGAAAACGTTCAGAGGCATTTCCGTGGCCCAAGTATTATCAGGGGAAGCGGTTATAATTTAAGATGGCTGACCATTGCCAAAAGCACGGCGTATTACGGCATGAAAAATGGAAACAATGGCTTTTTTAAAAGAATCGCCAAAGTAATTTATACGCTTTTTACTGATAAATCTCAGGAAATCATCACCAATTATAAAAACAGTAATATCTCATTTTTTGATCTTATCAATCAGCTCACAAAATATTACTACGGTGGAATTTTGGGTATTTTGGCGGGAATTTTTAAAAAGAGGAAATTTCTACACCTGATCTCCGATCTTCCTGATAATAAGTATATCAATTTCAAGGATATCGAAAATATCGAAAAAAAGTATTGCATAGCAGTAGTAGCCCCATGCTCGGCAAATGGTGAAACCGGTGGGGCTGAGCGATTTCATGAAGGACTTACGAATTCGATGAATACCGCCACCACCAGTGCAGATTTGGTAAAAGTGATCATTGACGAATCCACCTTTCAAGCCATCGAAGAGTCGTACCTAAGGTGTTTTAATCTGGATTTGTCGGGGTATGATGCTGTGATTTCAACAAAGGCGCCAACATTCCTGGTACAGCATCGAAATCACATCAACTACCACCAACATACGATAAGGGTTTTTTATGATATGTTTCAGAAGCATTTTACGAATCCCACCAAAACTGTATCTTACCAAAGAGATTTAATAGTTAAGATTGATACTGGGGCTTTAAATTATCCCCGGGTAAAGATGGTTTTTTCGCAAGGAAATGAAATTAAAGAACGGCTCCAAAAATGGAACGAAATTCCCAGCGAAGTCCTGCATCCTGCCATATATTTTAACAGCATAAG
>CAIYZW010000944.1 GCA_903930725.1 uncultured Bacteroidota bacterium | reverse complement strand
CCGCCAATTTCAATCATCGGGTTTATTGAGAATGATTTTCTGTTCCAAAAGTAAGTATTCAGCAACATCAATATTAAAATCAGGTAAATTATTTGGATAATAAATTTGGTTGTGTGATCAATGTTAGATTTTGATGAATGTAAAAACCCGCCAGGTTTATTGAACCTGACGGGTTTAAGTATGTTTGAAAATGTATCTCAATAGTTTGAAACCTAACAGGTTTTTAGAACCTGTTAGGTTTGGTCTTTGATAACTCAAACCCCCGTTTCGGGGAATTCTTCTTCTTCAACAAAGAGGCTTATTTCTTCTTTTGCATCTGGTTTTCCTTCGGATGTCCATGGATAATTGTAAAGCCCTTCCATGAGCCGTTTTTGCTTTTCTTCCGGCGTAAGCCGCTCATAAGCCATCCTGATTTCGTCGCGTTTGCGTTGTTTGTCTTCTTCAATCTCGCGCTTTACTTCGATATAGTGTTTTTCGCGCTTGTTAAGCAGGAAGTTGGAGGCAACACTTGGGAATAAATCGAGGAGTAGCTCTTCTTTTTCGTTTTGTGCCAGAAGAATCCCCCCATACTTGTCGCATTTAGGGTTTTCGGGACGTTTGTAGGTTTTGGTGTCGTAAGGTGTTTCTTCACGAACGCCTGTAATCTTTTCTCTAAAGTCAGGGTCAACTGGGGTGGGCGTTTTGCCGTAAACACCTTTTACAAGGTTTACAAACTGGATGGAATTGTTGGTGTAATGCGGCAATCCTTTATTTTCGTCAATCACACAATTAACTGCCTGCACGCCTACAATCTGGCTTGTGGGTGTTACCAATGGCGGGCATCCGGAAACCATGCGCACAATGGGAACGGTGAGTAACACTTTTGGCAGTAAATGGTCGAGCTGCAATTGTTTGAGCTGAGCAAGCATGTTGGTGTACATCCCGCCGGGGATTTCGGCATGCTTAACTTCTTCGTCAGGTTCAGGAAAATTAAAGTGCATCTCGATGCGCTGCGTTACATCCAAAAGACGGTCTTCTTTATTATCCTGAGCATATTCGATTGCAAGATCGAAAAGTTTGTCAACTTCCGGCGAAAGCGAATAATTGCTGATATCGAAATCAATCGGGAACATTTTATAGCTGTCAAATTCGGCCAATTCTTTTCTTATTTCCTTTAATTCGATGTTGGCCTCATGCACTGCTTTGCGGTTTACACCAAGTTCGATGTCGAGTTTATCGGCAAATATCTGAAGTATTTCGTACGATGGGGCGGCAGGTCCTCCAGCGAAATTCATCAGGGCGGTATCAATAATATCAACACCGTGGAGCATGGCCATAAGCGTTGATGCCAGCCCATATCCCGGCGTACAGTGTGTGTGCATGTCAATCGGGACGCTTACTTCGTTTTTGAGCTGTTTAATCAGATCGGCCGACTGCCCGGGAGTTATCAAACCGGCCATATCTTTAATGGAAATCATGTCGGCGCCAAGTTTATCGAGTTTCTTAGCTAATTTAACAAAATAGGAAATTGTAAAAAGGTTGTGTGGCAACTTTTTGCGTTGGAACAATGCCTGCGTGCGCTGTTTAAAGGTGAATTTCGGGTCAACCGTAAAACACACTGCGCAGTCGGCCATGCCGCCGTTTTCCTTCATAAAGCGGATGGTTGCCTTCATATTTTCGATGTCGTTCAACGCATCGAAAACGCGCATGATATCAATGCCTGATTTTACTGAATTACGCAGGAAACCCTCGATAACATAGTCGGGATAAGGGTTGTAGCCGAACAGGTTCCTGCCGCGTGAAAGCGCCGTAAGTTTGGAACTATCGCCGATACCTGCCTTGATTTTTTCAAGTCGTTCCCATGGGTCTTCGTTCAGGTAGCGCATCACCGAATCGGGAACCGCGCCGCCCCAAACTTCGAGGGCATAAAATCCAGCTTCTTTAAAATAGGGGAGGACCCTGTCAACCTGTGCCTGGGTCATTCGGGTTGCAAAAAGCGACTGCTGTCCGTCGCGAAGGGTTACATCTCTTACAAGAATCTTTTTTTTCATAAAACTAATTAAACTTGTTGCTGTTGTTGACTTTCGTGATTTAATATGGCTGCAAAACTACTTATGTTTAAGATACGTTAAGGGATTTTAAGAAAATATTGTTAACCGGTTAACAATAGATTTCAAATTTCGGTATCATGTTATTAAGTGTCTTATATTCAATTAGTAATAGTAATAGTTTAAATCAATCTTTTAAGAAATATCTTACCTGAAGTAATGGAAGTGAATTTTTAGTAATGCGGTTTTTTGAGAAAAATGAAATAACCTTGAGACGAAAGTATGGTAGAAAGTGATACATGCTCTGCAGGTTTTGAGTTATACTTGCAAAATCAATTACTGGCATAACTTTTACGATGAAAAAAATTGATACTTCAAAGCTTTCAACTGATGAATGTTGGGGCATTCAGATAAACGGTACGCAACATTGCAGGATCTGCAAATGGACTGGAATCAGCGCATGCGAAGGGCAAAATATCCTCAGGACAGGCCGTAATTCAAAAGGTTATCTTATTAATGAAACTGGTGTAGTTGCTGATGACTTTAAAAGGGAATCGGTAAAAATTGAGTTCTGAGAAATGGAAAAAAGACAAGATTCAAAAGGTAAATCTCAAAAAATAAAACTCGATGCTCAAATGACAAGGCTTAAAAGGAGAATG
>CAIYZW010000943.1 GCA_903930725.1 uncultured Bacteroidota bacterium | reverse complement strand
TATGAAAAGGAGTGTTTGCCTTGTTTTTCTTCCTTTGGAGATAAATCATCCTGCCTTCTTCCAAACTATCGGTTTTACTAAGTTCGTTGTACTTCCAAACCTGGTATGCGTAAATATTAAAGTCGGAAGCAATTTTATAAAAGTCATCGCCCAACCTCGAGAAGATAAATTTACGGCCATTATTTGTAAATATTTTCCGTCCGTTTTTACCTACAGCAAAAGCCTCATATTCGCGTTCTTTTCCTTTCGGGATTTCGTTGGGGAAAATATTTTCGGTAATAACCGGCCCTTCCATCAAATCAAGTTTATAAAGTTCAAACTCTTTGATGATGTCAATCAATAACCCGGCATAATTGGGATTTGTGGCATAACCGGCTTTTTTAAGGCCTTTTGCCCAACCTTCGTAGTCGGTAATTTCAAGATCGAAGAGAGAAGAATACCGATCGCGCTGGCTAAGGAAAAACGAGTGGTCTTTGTACGAATCGTATGCATGTTTGTATTTCCTGAAACACTCGTTGGAGGCATCATCATCCATCCTGATAGATTCGCCTTCCCAGCCCACATGACATTTAATCCCGAAATGATTGTTGGCTTCTGTTGCCAGCCTGCTGTTCCCATTGCCCGATTCCAGAATAGCCTGGGCAAGCGTAATGCTTGCCGGAATTTTAAATTCGATCATTTCCTGGATGGCAACATCCTGGTATTTAGCAATGTAATCCTGCTTGGTCATTTTTTGCGCTTCCTGAGAATAAAGATTCCAGGCAAAAAAATTACCCATCACAAAAAGCGATGAAATGAAAAAGACAGCTATTTTGTTTGCTTTAAACATGATCGAATGTGAAAGTGCAAAAGTAGGATTTGTTTTTTGTGCCCTCTGAAAATAAAGAATAACCAGGGAAATTATTGCTTCATTGATGAAATTGAAGCATTATTTGGCAAACTTTGGCCATAAAGGTGATGGGCTAATAAATTTGCCTGTGGTAAATTTTCAGCTTTTCCGATATCCATCCAGGAAATATTTTTTGGATCATAGCCAAAAATCCTGTGCGATTTCGCCAGTTGAAGGTATGTTTCGATAATGGAGAATTTCCCTTCCTGTTGCATCAATGTAAAAATGCCAGGTTCAATGATTTGGATGCCGTTAAAGGCAAAATCTTCAGTGTTTGTGGCATTTTTCCTTGCCAGGATTACTTCGCTTGTTTTGGTGTTTTTCCAACCTGTTAACTGTTTTTCTTCATCAAAGATAAGATATCGTGAAGTTATTCTTTTTTGGATAAACAAAGTTGCCAAAGCCTTGTTTTGCTTATGAAAGGCAAGCATTTCGGTAATGTTAATGTTGGATAAAATGTCGGCATTATGAACAAGAAATGGCTGATTATCATCAAAAAACCAGGCAGCTTTTTTCAGGCCACCGCCGGTGTCGAGAAGCATTTCGCGCTCATCCGAAAAGCTGATGTCAATCCCAAACGAATGATTTTGGTTAATAAAATCAATCACTTTATCAGCAAAATGATGGACGTTGATGATGATTTGAGTGATTCCTGTTTTTATTAATCTCATGAGAAGCCATTCTATCGCAGGTTTTCCGTTAATCGTGACAAGCGCTTTGGGGATTTTATTGGTAAGTGGAAGTAGTCGTGTGCCCAAACCGGCAGCAAAAATCATGGCTTTCATCAGGAGAAGTTAAATTGTGAATGAAATG
>CAIYZW010000942.1 GCA_903930725.1 uncultured Bacteroidota bacterium | reverse complement strand
AACAATTGCAAGCCTTCAGCTTACACAAAATGCAAATGTTATTGTTACGCAAAACGGTTCGCTTACCGTGGGAAGTTTATCCGCCTGGGGAACCAACTCGACAATAAAAGTTTATGAGAATGCCAAGCTTATTGCAAATGGTGCTTTTATGACCTCAGGAGATTATGTCGAAAACCAGGGAAGAATGACCATAAATGGAAATTTGACGGTTCAGGCGTTGGCAAACGGTTTTACAAATTCAGGTGTACTTACTGTAAATGGATATTTTAATCTTAATAGTGAAACACTTATAAACAGCGATTCACTTAAGGTTGTGGGTAGTAGTTTTTATCTGAATAATAATTCACAAATAACAAATAATGGGGTTATTACTTTTATAACAACTGCCAATAAGTTTGAAGTTAACACCAGCGTTTTAAATAATTATGGCGAATTACATGTTATCGGCAATATGAGTTTTAACGCTTCAAGTGTAGTTGCCAATAGCTGTGGGATAATCTGCTCGGGAATTCTCGAAATTAATTCCAGTAATTTTATCAATAATTTCGGGTATTTAAATGGGGCACAGGAAGTAAAGGTAAATTCTACAGGGACAATTCAACTTAACGATCATAGCATGATCTCCACCGTTAATCTAACTTACAATCAGGGTACAATTCTCGGTGGCGGCGCACTCAATTCGATCAAGGTAACCGGTACATTTTCGCTTTTTACGCTAAATACTTACGTAAGTGGTTTGATAGAAACTGTATGCGAAAGTTTTTACTATGGCCAGGGAAATCAGGCATCGCACTTCATCAATGGTGCTACTGTTGTTGATTTTAGAGGTGTTTCCAACTACATCCCGGTAAGTGGGTGTAATCCCGAAGGACATGGTTCTTTACCTATGCAGGATGCCGATGGCGACGGTGTTTCTGATGATCTTGATGAATATCCTGAGGATTATACAAGGGCATTTAATTCATTTTTCCCTGGCGAAGGTTCTTATGCTTCGGTTGTTTTTGAAGATTTGTGGCCCGCCAAGGGTGATTACGATTTTAACGACCTTGTTTTAGGGGTTTCCGGAACCGAAGTTACCAATGCCAATGACGAATTGGTTGACATTTACATCAATTTCAATGTCAGAGCTGTTGGTGCATCGCTCCAAAATGGTTTTGGCTGGCAGTTTGCCGGAATCACGCCTGACATGATAAGCTCGGTAACCGGTGCTGTGCTTGAGCAGGGTTATGTTATAAATGCAGCCAATGGCACCGAACTTGGCCAGGACTCTGCAGTGATTATTGCCTGCGAAAATGTCGAAGATGTGTTACATCGCACAGGTGGTTCGATGTTCAACACCATCGAAAATGGTTTTGTGGGAACATCTGATCTGATCGAAATACATATTATTTTCAATCCTGCCATCAACCGCAACCTCGTTGGAGCCGAGGCTTACAATGTATTTTTGATTAAAAACCAGGATCGCAGCGTTGAGGTTCATCTCCCCAATCGCGTTCCTACCGATAAAATGAATATGTCGCTGCTTGGAACAAGTCAGGATGCTTCAGATATTAATACTGGAACCTATTTTAGAACCGCTACCGGCCTACCCTGGGGGATGCTTCTTCTCGAGCCTTACGACTATTCTGTCGAAAAGAATGAAATTACCCAGGCTTATCTCCATTTTGCCGAATGGGCCGAATCCGGGGGTGTTGTTTACCAGGATTGGTATTCAAACCATGGCTCCGGTTATCGCGATAACATTAAGATTTTTGGTGCACAATGATGTGAATTTTGTGAACTGATTTAAAGGGAGACCTGCTGGTTTCCCTTTTTTTTACGAAATCCCAGCCAATAAAAAACACTGTTTTACTTTGACCCGAATCTAATTTCCCACGGTAATGGAGTTTCCGTAAACAATCCGGTTATCTGAATAAATTTTTATGTCGAGACGATTAGCCAGGCGATTTTGGGCTTTTAACAAGAAAACAAATTTACTACTACCCTGGCTCGAAATATTTACAAACCCCGGGCCTCCGCTGATGCTGCTTTCGGCGGATTGCTCCACCGTCCTGAGTGAAGTAACGGCAAAATCAGATGAACTGAAATCAAAACTGAGTTTTACGGCGTCAGCCGACTCCATTTCGATAACCGTCTGAAGGTAATTATCCCTCAAAAAACCGGTGGTGATTGTCGCCTGAACTTCTTCGACATTAACTTGGAGATTTGCTTGTGCCGAATTGTTGGGACTGTAAATACTCCCTGCAAGGTCGGATACACCAGGCTTTTCGGTTTTCATGTCGGCAAAAAACAAGATAAAAAATACAAGGCCAAAGGCAATTCCGGCAAAAAAAATCAGCCACGAACGAAGCAGGCTGCTTGGAATCAATCTTTCAAAAGCTCCCTGTTTGAGGCTATTTTGCGATGAATTATTGGTAAACATACTTTTAAATTTAAAGATAAATATTTTACAGGTTGATAATTTCCTGCTGTTGACTGCAAAGGTAAATTTTT
>CAIYZW010000941.1 GCA_903930725.1 uncultured Bacteroidota bacterium | reverse complement strand
CGGTCTTAATTTGTATGTCCAATTTGCCAGGAATCAAAAGCCAAAGTATTATTTACTGACACTTCTGGTTTTTGTCCTTGCTTTATTTTCGAAACCATTGGCCATTTCGTTCCCATTTTTCCTGGTTTTGATGGACTGGTATTATGGGCGGAATTTTAACCTTAAAGTTATCGCCGAAAAAGTTCCTTTTTTTGCCCTAAGCCTGATTTTCGGACTTACGGCAATCCACTTTGCAAAAACTCTAAACCCACAGGATACCATTACGCCGGTATTTAGCTGGTTTAACCGAATTTTCATCGTAAGCGATGCGGTTTTATTTTACCTGTATAAAGTTTTTCTTCCGTTCAATTTATCAGTTTACCATTATTACCCCAAAACCGTAAATGGACTTATCCCTGCAGGGTTTTATGTTTCGGCAGGTCTGCTACTTTTGATTGCAGCAGCGGTTTGCTGGCTTCTGATGTATAAAATCAGGGATTCGCGCAAGGATGCCATTTTAGGTTTGGCATTTTTTGTCATTCCCACGGCCTTTGTATTGCAGCTTGTCCCGGTTGGAAGGGCTTACGCCGCCGAGCGATATACTTACCTTTCGTACATTGGTCTTTTTTTTATATTGGCTTTTTTTGCGGAGCAGTTTTTAAGCAGTAAACCGGCCCTATCTTTTAAAATAAAACCCTGGCTAACTGGTGTTTTTATTGTTGTTATTCTAAGTTTTTCTTTCCTCACCTGGCAACGAAACAACGACTGGAAAGACAGCATGACCATGTTTACCGACCTGATCGAAAAGAATCCTGAACAGGGCCATCCGTACCTTGCCAGAGGAATCACCAAATACCAGTTTGGCGACAATAAAGGAGCTCTGGAAGATTACAATTTAAGCATCAAATACGATTCGACTGATTCAAAAGTATATTCAAACCGGGCTTCAGTGAGGGGAATTTTCGGCGATTATCAGGGTGCGTTGGATGATTGCAACAAATCATTAAAAATCGAACCCGGATATATTAATGCTTTAAATAACCGCGCTGCGGCAAGGCTTTATCTGAACGACTTAAATGGTGCTTTTGAAGATTATACCACCTGCATCCGGCTTGACCCGCTAAATCCGAAATCGTATCGAAACCGGATTACAATTACCGAAAAACTTGGAAACAATACACAAATGCTGGCTGATTTTGAAAAACTGATTGAGATCGAACCTTCCAACGCTGCCAACTATGCAGGACGAGGCAACGTTTATTACAAAACCGGGAATTTTGATTCTGCGATTAACGATTATTCAAAGGCTGTGCAACTAAACCCATCATTTGGCGGTGCCTATTTCAGCAGAGGTAATTCATACTTTAGCAAGCGACAATTTGATCTTGCAATTAACGATTTTACCAAGGCAATCGAATACGAAAAAGATGATGCACCGGCATTTTACAACCGGGGTATTGTTTATCTTAAACTCAACCAAATCGAAAATGGCTGCAACGACTTGAACAAGGCCCTGGATCTTGGAAAAGATGAAGCGATGACGTTAATTAATCAGTATTGCAAATAGCAGCCTAAGGTTTTGGTTTGATTTTTTTTTGGATAACCAAAATCAAGGCTCAAATAACAAAACCTTTTCGGTTAAAGTTATTCCGCTGCCGCTTATATGGGCAATAAAAACTCCTTTCAATCCAGGCTTTATCGGAATGTTTTCGCCTGAATAAACCGTGCTCTCCGAGATTTTCCGTCCATCTGTTGCGTAAAGCTGAAACTGATAAACCGAGCTGTCAGAACTGTCAAGATGGTTTTCGAACACAAGGTTGCCATTTACCATTTTAATCGAAAATTTCTGAATAAGCTTGTTGTCAAAAATCCCACTGGATGGATTCAGAAAAAGCCATTCGTAAGCTGCAGGAAATTGAGTTCGCCACAAGTACTCGTTGTGTTGCCCTCCCGGAACGATTTTCAGTTTAATTTCTTCTTCACTAAACCCGGCTGCATAAAGGGTATCAATCATGTTTTCCATCTCCTGCACCAGGCCGCCACTTTCATTGTTCCCGCCCATGATGTAAAATTGCATCGGAAACTTGCGGCCTGTGGTTTTTGCAAAGGAATAACACGAATCGCTAAACCAGAAAGAAGGCGAGAAAACACCTGCTTTGCTAAAAACATCCTGATATTTTACAGCGATATAAAATGAAATTAAGCCACCCAACGAACTTCCCATTACGCCGGTACTTTCGCGTTCGGGCTTTGTGCGGTAATTTCCGTCAATGTAAGGCTTTAAAGTTTCCACGACAAATTGAGCATATTTATCGCCGTCGCCACCGCCGTAACCGGGGTTTGCCCATGGGGTGTATTCATCAATCCTGTCACCACCGCCATTATCAACGCCAACCACGATGGGTACTTCTTTTCCGTCATTAAAAAAGGTATTCAACGATTCATCAACTTCCCATTCGCCTGCAAAAGATGTGGCAATGTCGAACAAATTCTGGCCATCGTGCATATAAAGCACCGGGTACGATTTTCCTGAAGTGGCATAATCGGCAGGCAGGAAAAGCCAGATGCGGCGGGTTCGGTTGAACTGCGGCATTGCAAAATTCTCATCCATCACAGTCACATTTTCGGCGGCGGTGTGGGTGGTTCCTCCGGTATCTTCCCAACTTAAAATGGTTAACCCGAGTGTATCCGACGAGCCAATGGTGAATGTCCGGTTTGGCAAAAAGCCTCCGTTTGCATTGCCTTCAACGGTGTCCCAACCGCCACGGGTAAACTTAAATTCCAATGTACCGGTTCCTTCGATCACGATTTGCAACTGGCTGAGGCTGTTTGTGGATAATATAAAATTAGGATTTCCAGGTTCCCAGCCAGTAAAATTGCCGGCAATATAAATATGATCGCCAACAGGTGTATTTGCCGGAATGGAAGTTACAATTATTGTAACATTGCCGGCTTTTATATGCCAGGTTACCAGCAAAAGGAAGAAAAATAAAACAGTAATTTTTGTTTTCATTTTTGTTTGTGAATTAAAAACCTGACGGGTTTTGGTATCAATTTTAGTTTTTTAGATTGGAATTCCATAAAATTCAATCGTCGGTGGCAAGCATTACATTACTTGCTTTGATGAGCACATAAACGCTTTTGCCGATAGTCAAACTGAGGTTTTCGGCTGAGGTTTTGGTAATAATCGAAACGATTTCCTCTCCCCCGGCAAGCTCGATAATGACTTCGGAATTTACCGAGCCATGCTCAATTTTCTTAACTTTTCCCTGAAAATTGTTGCGTGTACTTACTTTCATAATGTTTTTCTTTAAATAAAAATGAGAGCATAAAGATAGATAAAACGGGCAAAGTTTTACGCTCCACACAAAAAAACAAAACCAGCCCTTTGTTACAAATAAAAACCAACAGGTAAATCAGGAGTGTTACCTTTGAAAAAATATTTTTATCACAAATCGAAATTTGATTTTCAGATATGAAGGCAGCTCGTTATTATGAGGAATTGCAGCGGAATACGCTAAAATGCAATCTGTGTCCGCACTATTGCGTAATTGGCGATGGAAAACAAGGAATTTGCAGGGTGCGCAAAAATACCGGTGGCGAATTATTCCTTGAAACTTATGGCGTTGTTTCATCTGTTGGCTTCGACCCTATCGAAAAAAAGCCACTTTATCATTTTTACCCCGGAAGCGAAATTTTTTCGATTGGTAGTTTTGGTTGCAACCTGAGATGTAAGTTCTGTCAGAACTGGCAGATATCGCAGGAAACGCCCAATGGTGGTAGCCCACGCAGGCAAAACTCTCCCGAAAGCCTTGTGGCGACAGCCCTCGAAAACAAATCAAATATCGGGATTGCTTTTACCTACAACGAGCCCATAGTCTGGTTTGAATTTATGATGGATATTGCTGCAATATCACGTAAAAAGGGCCTTAAAAATGTGATGGTGACCAATGGTTTCATCAACAGGGAGCCACTGGCCGAACTCATCGGACTAATTGATGCTTTTAATGTTGATTTGAAAGCCTTTACCGAGGATTTCTACAAACACCAGACGTTTTCGAAACTCGAACCAGTTAAAGAAACGCTCAAAATTATCCGCAAAAGCGGCCGCCACCTCGAAATCACAAACCTTGTGGTTACAGGCCTTAACGATAATATGAAAGATTTTACGGAGATGGTTAAATGGATTTCGGGCGAACTTGGCCGCGACACGGTTTTGCATCTTTCGAGATATTTTCCCAATTACAAAACCTCTGCTGTACCAACACCAGTTGGGATTTTGGAAGAATTTCATGCTCTTGCAAGCCAGTCGCTCGATTTTGTTTATCTCGGAAATCTAACCTCAACAACCGGTCAGGATACAAAATGCCCGCAATGTGGCGCAAAGGTTATCAACCGGAGCCGCTACGATACGTGGATTAGCGGCCTCGATAAGGATGGAAAATGTAAAAAGTGTAACCACAAAATTCTGGAGTATATTTAGCTGTACCAAAAATCGAAGTCAGCCTCAAACCAAAGCTGGAAAAGGTTTTCGATTGGATTATTGGTAAAACTATCTGAAACTTTTTTTGTGATAGAAAAAATTCAGCCTTTTACAACAAATTTCTATTCAACCTGTTTATTCATCAAAAATTAAAGCTAACGAAACGCCGAAAAAT
>CAIYZW010000940.1 GCA_903930725.1 uncultured Bacteroidota bacterium | reverse complement strand
TTATTTCATTTTTTGGCGCTTTAACCTGGGTAATTATCATTTTAATCGTTTTACAAGCCTTTTTAAAAGTTCAATAATCATGATAAAAAAAACAATGCTTTTGCTTGCTGTTGTTGGTTTTTTTGCCACAGCATGCGATACAAACAAACCAATTTCGCAGACACACAAATTTAAAAATGGGGTTTGGGAGCGTTTCGAATATCTTAACTTTCAGCTTCCCGTCGAAGACTCCAAAGCGGCGTTTGACCTTTCGGCCGAACTTAGCTTTACTTCGGCTTTTCCTGCCGAATCGCTTTATGTAAACGTTGTGATGACAACACCTTCGGGCGAAGAGCGCATCAAAGACTATAACTTTACAGTAAAAGATGCCAACGGAAATTTTCTGGGGACAAAAAAAGATGGTGTTTACCGGCTGTCGGTGCCCATTCGCAAAGGAATCCAGTTTAATGAGGCTGGCATCTGTAAGTTTGAAATCGAAAATCTGATGCCAAAATATGTAACGCCCGGAATTATTGATTTTGGAATAAAACTGCAGAAAAAGGAAAAATAGCGCTTTTGTAATTTTAAGAATGTCACCAAATTAAGTCGTTTTATGAAGAAAGTTCTCGTTTACAACTGCATGGAATTTCCCGAAAAAATCAGGCTGTTCAGGGAAGGAATCGAAAAGGAGGTGAAAGCCATGGATATTGACGCTGATTTTGTTACTCCTCTTTGCCCCGAAGTTATCGAAAATATTGATGAATATTCACACCTCATTATTTCAGGTTCGGAAGCCTCTGCCATGGATGAATCATTCTGGACTTTGGAGCTGACTGATCTTATCCAAAAATTCGTTTCGGCAGATAAAAAAATCCTTGGGATTTGTTACGGCCATCAGTTTTTGGCGAGGGTACTTGCCGGAAAAAGTTGTTTGTACAAAATGCCGGTTGCGGAGTATGGCTATTCGAAAGTTAATCTGAAAGAAAACAAACTTTTCAAAAACATTACCAGCCCTGTTTGCCTTCAATTACATCATGATGCTGTGAGAAATTTGGGAGATGATTTTGAAATTATTGCCGAAAATGAACGGTCAATTCAGGGTTTTCAATTGGTGGGTAAAGATGTTTTTGGCTTACAGTTTCATCCCGAGTTTGACAACGAAGCAGCACAGTATTTTTTCGACACAGCGTCAAAACATGACCCTGGCTTTTATGGATATTTTAAAAATAAAGTTTCGGATTACACTATTTTGGAACAAAACAGACTGTTTATACAAAATTTCCTGAAGCTTTAAAACACCGGATTTCGACTATTCCTGTGTTTCCTTAATTTCGGGGCTAACAACTCCCACCTCAATTTCTTCGGCAATGGCTGGCTTTTCTTCAGGTTCAATTTCCTCTTCAGGTTTGGTGAAAAACTTGCGTTGGAAAAGAATCAAAAGAAAAACACCAATTGTGATAGATGAATCGGCAATGTTGAAAACCGGTCTGAAAAACACAAAATCCTGTCCGCCCCAGATGGGAAACCAGGCCGGATAATATCCCTGCAAAATCGGAAAATAGAGCATGTCAACCACTTTGCCGTGAAGGAAGGTTCCATAACCGCCACCTTCGGGCATAAAGGTAGCAACGGTGTGGTAAGATGATTGGTTAAAAATCAGGCCGTAAAAAGCGCTGTCAATAATATTACCGGCGGCGCCGGCAAATATCAGCGAAATACTCACAATCAGGCCGGCATTGGCCTTTTTCTTTATCAGATCAAAAAGGTACCAGCCAATGCCAATAATTGCAACTATCCGAAACAAACTAAGGGCAAGTTTCCCAAAAGGGCCGCCAAACGAAAGCCCAAAAGCCATGCCCTCGTTTTCGGTAAAATGGATAATAAAATAATCGCTCAAAATCTGGTATTCCTGACCCATAGTCATGTTCAGTTTTATCCAGAATTTCAGAGCCTGGTCTATCAATAAAACGAAGAAAATTATTAAAAGAGACTTTTTCAATGCTTATGTTTTTCTTGTAAAAAAGAATGAATTTTCGGGTTAATGAGGGGATATGGCGTACCTCTCCCTGCCGCACGTTCCGGAGTAAAACCCAAAAGTACCCTGTGAACCGTTTCGTTCAAAATTACCTGCGTTGCTGGTTTTGCTGAAGCTTGGCTTCGATGCTTAAAGTAGCGTGAGGAACACTTCTGAG
>CAIYZW010000939.1 GCA_903930725.1 uncultured Bacteroidota bacterium | reverse complement strand
AAAAGTAACCAACGCCATCACCAAAGGCGAAAAAATTGAACGCAACATCGCCGATCAGATCGCTGCTTCATTAAAAGCCTGGGCCATTACAAAAGGAGCCACACATTATACCCACTGGTTTCATCCGCTAACCGGCGCCACTGCCGAAAAGCACGATGCTTTTATCAATCCTGTAAAAGGTGGAAAAGCCATCGAAAATTTCCAGGGAACCCAGCTTATCCAGCAAGAACCTGATGCTTCAAGTTTTCCGAGCGGCGGAATCCGCAACACCTTTGAAGCCCGCGGCTACACTGCCTGGGATCCTACTTCGCCTGCATTTATCCTGGAAAATACTTTATGTATTCCTACAATTTTTGTTTCGTACACTGGCGAAGCACTCGATTATAAAACACCTTTGCTTAAGTCGTTAACTGCGCTGGATAAAGCTGCCACTGCCGTGTGCAACTATTTTGATAAAGATGTCCATAAAGTGATTGCCACTCTGGGATGGGAGCAGGAATATTTTCTGGTTGATTCGGCGCTGTATAATTCACGTCCCGACTTAATCCTGACCGGACGAACTGTTTTTGGACATTCTTCGGCCAAAGACCAACAGCTTTCTGACCATTATTTCGGGACAATCCCGGCAAGGGTAATGGAATTTATGAAAGAATTTGAGTATGAAGCACATCGCCTGGGAATTCCAGTAAAAACCCGGCACAACGAAGTTGCTCCAAATCAGTTTGAATGTGCTCCTGTTTACGAAGAAGCCAATCTTGCTGTTGATCACAATCAGCTGCTGATGCACTTAATTAAAAGGGTTGCTTCGAGGCATCATTTCATGGTTTTACTTCACGAAAAACCATTTTCGAAAGTAAATGGCTCGGGAAAGCACAACAATTGGTCAATGGCCACAAATACCGGCATAAATTTGCTTTCACCAGGCAAAGACCCTAAATCAAATCTGCGCTTCCTGACGATTCTTGTAAATATTTTAAAAGCCGTTCATACCCACGCCGATTTACTCAGATCAGCAATTGCCTCTGCATCAAACGACCACAGGCTTGGGGCTAATGAAGCACCACCAGCGATAATTTCGGCATTTATCGGAACACAGCTTACAAAAGTTATCAACGAACTCGAAAGTTTGGGAACACTTACAAAGGATAATAACCTTGATTTGAACCTGAACATTCCAAAAATTCCTGAAATCCTGCTGGATAACACCGACAGAAACCGCACTTCGCCTTTTGCTTTTACAGGAAACAAATTCGAATTCAGGGCAGTCGGCTCATCTTCGACGTGTTCAAAAGCCATGACACCACTCAATCTTATTATGGCCGATCAACTTCTGAAATTTAAAGCGGAAGTTGATACGCTCATCGAAAATAAGATGAAAAAGCAGGATGCCATTTTACAGGTGCTCCAGCGTTATATCAAAGAATGTAAAGCCGTACTTTTCGAAGGAAACTCTTACGGCGAAGAATGGACGAAAGAGGCCGAAAAACGTGGATTATCCAACATCAAAAACACCCCTGAAGCGCTCATAAAAGGGCTTTCGGAGCAAACCATTGCACTTTACGAAGCTCATGGAATTCTGACCAAACGTGAGATGTTGGCACGTCACGACATAAAACTGGAAAAATACACTATGCAGATTCAGATCGAATCGCGTGTAATTGGCGACCTGGCTACAAACCATGTGGTTCCGGTGGCTATTCAGTATCAGAATATTCTCATCGAAAATGTAAAAGGTTTAAAGGAAGTACTCGATACCAAATCGTTCGTAAAACTTTCTAAAAACCAGTTGCAGTCTATCAAGGATATTTCGGAGCATATTTCCGAAATCCGTGACAACGTAAACAAAATGATTGATGAGCGCAAAGTTGCCAACAAAATTGAGGACATGCAGGAGCAGGCGCTGGAATACAACAAAAAGGTGCTTCCGTATTTTGAAATTATCCGCTATCATGTTGATAAACTTGAGCTTTTGGTTGATGATAAACTATGGCCACTGCCAAAATACCGCGAACTTTTATTCTTAAAATAAATTTTCAAATTATGTGTTTGAAACAACCGGGAAACTTGATTTCCCGGTTTTTCTTTTTTGCACCAATTTGTTTTTCTATTGTTTTTGCAGCTGGTAAAATAGAATTGATAAAAGATATTTGTTTTTCAGTCAATTTAGTTTTATTTTTTGTTTTT
>CAIYZW010000938.1 GCA_903930725.1 uncultured Bacteroidota bacterium | reverse complement strand
CGAGCATGATGTTAAAATTCAGAATATTCATGTCCCAAAAACCATTGATAACGATTTACCTTTGCCCGAAGGATCGCCAACTTTTGGTTACGAATCGGCAAAACAGGAGGGTGTTCGAATCGCTACAACCGTTTACGAAGATGCCCGCACAAGCGGCAACTGGTTTATCGTTTCAGCCATGGGGCGCGAAGCTGGCCACCTTGCCTTTGGAATTGGCGCTGCCTGCCACTACCCAATGATTATCATCCCCGAAATGTTCAACAAAACCGACATCACCATCCGTAAAATTGTACGGTTGATTATTTCGGCGATGCTCAAACGTAAATTGTTGGGCATAACCTACGGCGGCGTAATGATCAGCGAAGGTGTTTTCCATTTTATGTCGGATGCCGAAATCGAATCAACAGGCATCAATTTTACTTATGATGAACACGGCCACCCGGAATTGGGAAATGTAAGCAAAGCTCACATTTTTAACCTGCTGGTGCAGCGCGAACTCAAACGCATCGGCCTAAAGGTGAAAAGCCGTCCTGTCGAAATTGGTTATGAACTCAGGTGTGTGCAACCGGTAGGTTTCGACTTGCTGTATTGTGCCCTTTTGGGGATGGGTGTAAAAAAACTCTTCGACCAGGGCATCACAGGTTGCATGGTTACTTCCGACCAAAAAGGCGACATCGCCCCGCTTTATCTGAAAGATGTTGAAGATGAAAAAGGAAAGGTAAGGCCGCGACTGGTAAATATCGAATCGCAAAAAGCCAAGATGGTTTATGGTTTTAACCAGCAATACATCACTTTTGAAGATTACGAAGCTGCCAGCGAATTTGTCCAGAATCCCGAGGATTACGACTTTTTCAAAATTCTGAACTGGGAACCGTTTAGTTTTGTTTAGAAACAAAAGAGGTTTCCCTTTTTAAACGCTGTCAGGTCCTTCGGACGCTGACAGGTTTCATCGGAAGGAGACCTGACAGCGTGCGCAGCACCTGTCAGCGTCATTGGCTTGCCAAAAAGAGGCTTTCTAATAATCGAGGCGGCTTCATAACTGGGATGAAAGGTTGAAAACCTGGCGGGTTTTAGGTTTTATCCGATAAATTCCTGTCGGATTTTATCAGCAATGACTTTCGCCATTTTAAAATTCGATTCATGCGTCCAGCCGGCGATGTGTGGCGAAAGCACAGCTTTATCCGATTCGATGAGATAGCGGAAATCGTCGGGCAATTTTTCCTTGTCAATGCCTTCAAATGACAGTTTTTCATATTCCAAAACATCGAGTGCCGCACCCGGAACTTTGCCCGATTTCATATTTTTTACAAGGTCAGAAGTCTTTAAAACCTGTCCACGGGAAGTATTTATGATGTAAACGTTCTTCTTAAAACGGTTGATAAAAGCATCATCCACCATAAAATTTGTTTCTTCGGTAAGTGGAACGTGCAGGCTGAGGATGTCGGTTTTTTCGAAAACCTCGTCAGGGCTGGCTTCGGTCACAAAATCATCAGAATACCCAAATTTATATTTATCGTAAGCTAAAACTTTTGCCCCAAAGCCTTTGAGCCGTTGCGCAAAAGCGCCGCCCATATTACCGTAGCCAATTATCCCTACAGTTTTTCCTTTGATTTCGATGCCGCGGTTTCCAGCCCTGATCCAGATTCCCTGACGCACTTCGCGGTCGGCTTTGCGAAGGTTATTCAGCAACATGAGCAACATGCCAAGCGCGTGTTCGCCCACAGCATCGCGGTTTCCTTCGGGTGCATTAATGCACGAAATACCCAGCTTTGCGGCAAAATCAACATCAATATTTTCCATCCCCGCTCCTACCCTGCCGATAAATTTCAGTTGGGTTGCTTTTTCAAGAAAATCCTGATCGAGCTTTATTTTGCCACGAATAATGATGCCGAAATATCCTGATGCAATTTTTTTGTAATCTTCCCGGTTAAAATCGTCAAAATGATCGCAGACAAAACCAAGCGTTGTGAGGTCTTCTGAAAGAACGGGATGGGTGGTATCAATAAACAAAACTTTTCGGATAGTCATAATTTTCGCCTTTGGATGGCGAAATTATTCTTTTTTGGTAAGATTTGACGGGAGTTTTTCGAGTTCCTCAATCACAACATCTGCCACGTTTTTACAAAATTTATCGCTGGCATTCAAAATCATTGCAAAATCCGATGGAAATTCCAGTTCTTTAGAACCCAGCAAATCCATTGTTTCTGGTGAAAGTGCGTTAATATCTCCTTTAAATTTAGCCGACTTGTGATCGAATTTTGCTTCCCCCGCAACCACCCGGTTTGCAACGATTTTACCTGTTTCGATTTCACGGATAATCACTGTTCCGCCCATGAGTATTGATTTTTTCTGCTCACTTTCGGTGACGTAACAGGCAATGGTTTTAAATTTTGGAACCTCCATTTTATTCCCGAGGCTATCGCGGATAAAATTCCCTCCGGCATCAAGCTTAAAGGCAATGCCATCCTGGATTGTAGCGGTTTCGGTGTAATAGGTCGGTTCGGTTTTTTCGGGAGCAATTTTTATATCAATAATCTCAATTTCGGCAACATATTTTATTTTCAGATATGATGCCTTTCCAGAGACAAATTCATATTTTGGCGTATTGAATTTCGCAAATTCCAGCTTCTTAATTTGACTTTCGATAGCTGTCGGGAGGTAGTTTTGGAACTGATTTGTGATGTTGTAAAGCACAAAAACAGTGGTGTCGGATTTGATGTCTGCCAAAAGTTTGTTAACATCCTTGTAGCCAGGCAACAAGCTATCAATTTCGAGCAAATAAAACCCTGCACGCTGGGCATCGGCATTATTTCCCGAATTAATCAATTTCATAGCCTTAGAATAAATAAATGCGCAGGTATTCCCGCGGCTTTCGGATAACAGATCCGTGTAATCGACAGCATTATAATGAATTGCATATTGAGTTGTTAGTGACAGGGTTTCTATCTTTTTTTGACGGGCGTTGAGTTGATTGTACAAGTTAAAAACTTCGGGCCAGGCTTCGGGTTTTCGGGCCTTTTTTAAATCCGCAATTTTTTGGTAATCAGCTTTGGTGGCTTCTCCAAAAGCAAAATCAAGCGCTTCGATGTTTTTTTTGTTTAAAGAATCCTTAATCAAATCAGACACCAGGACATCAATGGCCTGATCATATTTTCCTTTGTTTATCAACTGCACGGAGGTGGAGCAGGATGCAAGGATAATAACCAGCATAATAATTGGAATTGCTTTCATAAAAATGATTTTCAAACTTGAATTAAAAAACTGTGAAATGCTTTTAATTACTGACAAAATATTTTATTATCAACTAAAAGTTATAATTTCGGTGCCTTTTTAATGATCGGGCAAAAATTTGCTGGTCGAATTATTACAATTATAATACCAAAACTAAGCACGCAGGCAT
>CAIYZW010000937.1 GCA_903930725.1 uncultured Bacteroidota bacterium | reverse complement strand
TTTTATTGCTTTTTTCTAAAGGTACTGACATAATTTTTGATATCTGGCTGTAATTCTTGCTTTGCCTGTTGGAAAGGATTTTAGCAGTATCGCACCTGGCTCAGATAAAGCTAATACGATAAGAAAAAATACATTCCTGTTTCTGATTGAATGGTGCTGCTACAGTTACGATCTGATACCAAAACGATTGGCAGAAAACCATTGATTTTCATTGATTTCCAAAAATAACAGTGCAAAGCATTGTTATTAATAATAATATTTTCTAATTTTGCCGCCCAATTTTTAGGAGGAATGTAAAGTGGATTACTTGAAAAACTTCGCAATCCCTTTTCGAGGCCTTAAACTGGGGGATCATCATTTTGAATACGTTATAGGCGAAAAGTTCTTTGATTGTATCGAATACTCTGAAATAAAAAAGGGTAATGTATCGGTTGACATTAGTATGATTAAACAGGAAAGGATGCTCATTTTCGAATTCAGCATCAGCGGAACTGTGGAAGTAACGTGCGACAGATGCCTTGGCTTGTTTGATTTTCCTGTAGAAGGAAATGAAACAATTTATGTAAAACTTGGCGAAGAATGGGACGAAGAATCGGATGATGTTCTCATAATTCCCGAGAGTGAGCATGAATTTAACGTTAGCCAGCTCATTTACGAATACATCATGCTGGATTTACCCATTCAGAGAATTCATCCGGATGATGATGATGGGAAAAGTACCTGCGACCCCGAAATGCTGGAGAAATTAGGTACTCAACCCGAACCGCAGGGAACCGACCCAAGATGGGATGCACTTGCACAGTTGAAAAAATTATTAAATAATTGATAACAATAAATTTACGATTAAATGGCACACCCGAAGCATAAGATCTCGAACACGAGACGCGATAAAAGAAGAACGCATTATAAAGCTGTTGCACCAACATTAGCAACATGCCCTGTTACAGGCACCGTACACGTTTACCACAGAGCATACTGGGTAGAAGGCAGCTTGTATTACAAAGGCAAGGTAGTAATGCAGAAAAATGAAGTCGAATAAGTTCGTCTTCCAATTCCTGAATCCCTCTAACACCGGCAACTGATGAAAATCGGATTGGATGTTATGGGTGGTGATTTTGCGCCTGATGCAGCGATTGCTGGCGCAATACTTGCCCTCAGTGAAATTTCAGAAAACGACAAAATCGTTCTCATTGGCAACGAAGAAATTATTCGCCAGCAGCTTGGAAATCATCAAATAGCTGCCGAAAAATTCCAGATTGTTCATACTTCCCAGGTTATAGGGATGGGCGATAAGCCACTCAAGGCAATCTCAACAATGCCGGATTCCAGCATTTTTGTCGGATTTAAAATGCTTGAATCCAAGCAGATTAATGCATTTGCCAGTGCCGGAAATTCGGGCGCAATGGTGGTTGGTGCCATGTACAGCATCGGCAGCATTCCCGGAGTAATTCGTCCGGCAACGCTTGCTGTGGTGCCCCAGGAAAATGGCAACGAAGGCATTATCCTTGATATTGGCACAAATCCCGATTCAAAACCTGATGTATTAAATCAGTTTGCTGTGCTCGGGTCTATTTATGCCCGTGATGTTTTGAAAATAAAAAACCCACGGGTTGGCCTCTTAAACATTGGCGAAGAAGAAGGAAAAGGTAATCTTACCAGCCAGTCGGCTTACCAGATGATGAAAGACTCAAAGGAATTTAATTTCTTTGGAAACATCGAAAGCCGCGATCTGTTTAACTCCAAAGTAGATGTTATTGTTTGTGATGGTTTTACCGGTAATATTGTCATCAAGCAATCTGAAGCCATTTACAGGATCCTTCAAAAGCGGAAACTAACCGACAGTTTCTTTGAGCGGTTTAACTATGAACGCCACGGCGGTAGTCCGATTTTAGGCGTTAATGGTGCTGTTGTTATCGGCCATGGGATTTCGAATGATGTTGCAACAAAAAATATGATCCTGCTTGCTAAAAACATCTATGATGCCCGGCTGGCTTCAAAAATTAAAAAAGCGTTACATATTTACATGCATTAAATTTCGTAGGATTTAAATCATAAAATATGACAAAAATAAGAGCTGCCATCACAGGCATTCACGCGTGGGTTCCAGAATACATCTTAACAAACGACGAGCTTGCCAAAATGGTAGAAACCTCTGATGAATGGATTCTTACGCGAACAGGAATAAAAGAAAGGCACATCCTCAAAGAAAAAGGAAAAGGCACATCCGACATGGGTGCTGAAGCTGTAAAAGGACTTCTTAAAAAAACAAACACCCATCCCGACGAAATTGACTTACTAATTTGTGCTACCGTTACCCCCGACATGCAGTTTCCGGCAACCGCCAACATTATCGCCG
The DNA here is from genome assembly GCA_903930725.1 of uncultured Bacteroidota bacterium. Taxonomy (GTDB): domain Bacteria; phylum Bacteroidota; class Bacteroidia; order Bacteroidales; family 4484-276; genus CAJATL01. The sequence goes on along the minus strand of CAIYZW010000937.1, from coordinate 3,328 downwards.
ACAAAGTCGGAATTAAAAATGCATTTCATTTCGACATAAACGCAGCCTGCTCCGGCCAGATTTACGCCCTCACAACTTGTGCAAAATTCATCGAATCAGGCGGATATAAAAAAGTAATTATGGTTGGCGCCGATAAAATGTCGTCAATTACCGATTACACCGACCGTGCCACCTGTGTTATTTTTGGTGATGCAGGCGCCGCAATCCTCCTCGAACCAACTACCGAAGATGTTGGAATTATTGATTCAATTCACCAGTCCGATGGTGTAGGCAGGATTCATCTTCATCAAAAAGCCGGCGGCTCAGTCAAACCAGCTTCGCATGAAACCATTGATGCCCGCGAACATTATATTTACCAGGAAGGACAGGCCGTATTTAAATTTGCTGTTTCCAAAATGGCCGATGTTTCGGTGGAGATGATGAAAAAACACCACCTCGAATCAGAAGATGTTGCCTGGTTGGTTCCTCATCAGGCCAACCTGAGAATTATCGAAGCCACTGCCCGCAGGATGGGAATTGACAAAAGCCAGGTTATGATAAATATCGAAAGATACGGAAACACTACTTCGGCCACAATCCCGCTTTGCTTGTGGGAATGGGAGAATCAGCTTAAAAAAGGCGACAAAATTATTCTTGCTGCCTTTGGCGGAGGATTTACCTGGGGCTCGATCTACCTGAAATGGGCTTACGACGGTAGCAATCACCAATAAAATATTTCAAAATTCATTTTAAAGCAATCCGAAAAATGGGTTGCTTTTTTAATTTTTACAAAAATGACCGAAATAAAGTCTTTCACATCAACAAATAAAACATTATACAATAAAGCCCTGGATATCAGACAACAGGTGTTTATTGATGAACTTAATGTTGACCCAACGCTTGAAATAGAAAACGAAGAATTTTGCCGGTTTTATCTGATTTTTGTCGATGATAAACCTGTCGGAACCGCACGATGGAGAGAAACAGAAAAAGGGATCAAACTTGAGCGTTTTGCGCTGTTACCAGAATTCAGAAACCAAGGCACAGGCAGCATTTTGTTAAAACAAATACTTGAAGATGTTATCCCATCAAATAAAAAAATCTATCTCCATTCCCAGCTCAATGCCGTGCGATATTATGAAAGGCAGGGATTTGTAAAATCAGGCGACATTTTTACCGAAGCTTTTATCCAGCATTATCTGATGGTTTTCCAAAAATAACCAACCTTGCTCCTATTTGTTTTTCGAATTTTGTGTTTTGAGACTGGCGACTGCCAACTGCCCACTCCTGACTTATGCCTTGCGCCATACGCCTAATCCCTGATTCTCACATCCATTTTTTAATCTTGAAATAAGTAAACATAAAGGCTACCAATAAAACCATGGAGCCAATAATGCCGTAAAAGGCAAACGGATGTTCGCCAAAAGGAAGCACGACATTCATCCCGTAAAGACCGGTAATAAACGAAAGTGGCAGAATAAACGATGAAATGAGTGTCAGCATTTTGATGATCTCGTTGGTACGGTTGGCCTGCAACGAATCGAAGGTTTTTGAGAGGCCTTCGATCAACTCGGCATAATCCTCGGTCATATCCCAGATTTTCTGATAATAGTCGAGGATATTACCCCAATAATCTTCCATGTTTTCGGCGTAGCCTTCGATGGCACCACTTTCAAATTTTTGGAAAAGCGGAAGCTGTGGTCTGAAAATCGTATTCAGGAGTATGATATTTTTTCGGGTTACCGAAATCCGTTCAATGGTTTTTTGCGAATTTTTATTGAAAAGGTCGCGATTCAGGAATTCTACATCGCTGCCAATTTTTCGGATGAGTGTTGTTGTTTCTGTCATCAGCCGTTCGAGGATGTGATAAAGCAAGGCGTCGCTCGTTCCGATTTCGAATTCCTCTTTGCGGGCAGCCTGCTCGCGTGCTAAGTTGAACAAATCCTGAATTACCCAATGTGTGTTTCCGATGGTTATCACATAATCTTCGCCCCAGAAGATTTTTACCTCTTTGGTTTTCAGAAATTTATTGATCCGGTCGAATTTTGGGAAGTGGAGGATGATGAAATAATAATCGTCGTAAACGTCAATTTTGGGGCGTTGGTTTAGCTTGCTTCGGCAGTCCTCAATGTCGAGTGGGTGAAAGTAAAAGGTGTCTTTCAGGTATTGAAGATCGTCTTCTTTTGGGTCGAGGATATGATGCCACCTGATGGTCCCGATTTTAATGGTCTCGATCATTGTTCCTTAATTTTAGCAGTTATAAAAACCGATTTCTACATTCCGTGAGTTATTTTATTTGAAGGATACAAAAGTAATCATTCTACAAGGGTAAAATTACGTTCTACAAATTACTTTATTGCCAAAATGTCAATTAATTAAAACAGTCAAAAAGGATTTTATGAAACCCTGCTTAGAACAACTTCGCCCACTCGCGCTTAATCCTGTTTTTCCAGTCGCCACGGTGATAGGCGTAGCTGATCATGAGTGGTAGAACGGAGGTTGCTTCGGCATAAACCATTTGCTCAAAAGCGGTATCAACTTTGCCCCAGGATGAGGCTTCTTTTAAAGTTGAGCTTGAGCAGGCGCCATCGCGAACATCGGCAACGGTAATCTGAATTGCGTATTTGTGCATCTCGACTTCATGACCAAGAATTTCGGCACAGACAACGGTGTCTTGTGCAAAATTTTTAGGAACACCACCGCCAATCATCAATAACCCGGTTGTTCCGGCAGCTATTTTTACATCGGTCAACTCTCTGAAATCTTTAACCGAATCAATCGAAACATGCTTGTCGGGGCGTTCAACCTGGTGAACAACAAGGCCGAAACCGGCACTGCTGTCAGAAAATGCCGGACAGAAAATCGGGACATTGTGTTCAAAAGCTGTCTGGATGAGCGAATCTTTTTTTACACTGTGTTTGGTGAGATAACGTCCCATTTCCCAGATAAATTCACGCGACGAATATGGCCGTGGTTCGAGGCTGTCGGCAATAATTTTAACCGTTTGGTCGCAGACCTGCAGCTCTTCTTCATCAATAAAAGTGTCGTAAATCCTATCAATGTATTGCGAGCGCAGGTGTTTGTCGTCAATCCAGGGTGAGCCTTTGTAATGTTTGTAGCCAAGCGCCTCAAAAAAGTCCATGTCAACGATGGCGGCACCGGTGGCAACAACGCAATCAATCATATTATTTTTAATCATATCCACGTAAACCTGCATACATCCACCGGCGCTTGTACTGCCGGCAAGGGTAAGCCAGATCGAACAATCTTTGTCCTTGATCATTCGCTGCAAAATGTCGGCAGCGTTGGCCGTATCACGCGAAGTAAACGACATATCGCGCATTGCATC
>CAIYZW010000936.1 GCA_903930725.1 uncultured Bacteroidota bacterium | reverse complement strand
TGGTTTTTATGATGTAATGCTTACCATTTCGAAAGGAAATAAATCAGATTCCGAAATGAAATACGACTACATCGAAGTTTATACACCTTTGGCAGCCAATTTTTCTGCTGAGAAAACCTTTGCTTTAACTGGCGATACAATTCAGTTTACCGATCTTTCGTTGGGAAGTCCGGAAAGTTGGAAATGGGATTTTGGTAACGGACAGTCTTCGATAATTCAAAATCCATATTTTGCTTTCAATGCGCCAGGCATATATTCGGTCGAATTGCTCGTAAAAGCCAACTGGCGCGCCGATTCGTTAACAAAAACAAATTATATCACCGTTACCGATCCTTTGATAGCCAGTTTTGAGGCAGATAAAACTTTGGCGTTTAATGGCGAAACTATTCATTTTACCGATTTTACACAAGGCAGCCCGGCCACCTGGTTTTGGGATTTCGGTAACGGACTTATCTCAACACAGCAAAATCCGGATTGCCTATATAATTCATCAGGAACCTACACTGTAAAATTAATCGTGACCAACACCTGGCTTACCGATACTTTGATTATCGAGAATTATATCACCATTGTTGAACCTTTGATTGCAGATTTTATAGTTAGTAAAACCACTGCATTTACCGGTGATTCGATAGTTTTTACCGATTTATCACAAGGAAATCCCGAATCCTGGTTTTGGGATTTTGGCAATGGAGCGACATCAACATTGCAAAACCCGGTTTATACATTTACAACTCCCGGCATTTACACTATCAAATTGGTTGTTGCCACCAACTGGCTCACCGATTCGTTGATAAAAGATAGTTACATAACCGTTTTACAACAGTTAACTTCAAATTTTAAAGCAGATACAACTTTTGCATGGCTTGGGCATACAACACAGTTTACCGATCTGAGTTTGGGCAACCCAACTTCCTGGTCGTGGGATTTTGGCGATCAGGCGGTAAGTCAGTTACAAAATCCTACACATACTTACGATCACGAAGGAACCTTTAATGTTACACTTTCTGTGGCAAATCAATACCAAAACAAAACGGAGGTAAAACAGAATTATATAACCCTTCGCGAACCTCTAAAAGCAGCCTTTAAAGCCGATACTACCAAGGTAATTGTTGGGCAAAGCATCCGGTTTACAAATCTTTCGACCGGTTTCCCCACAAGTCGTATATGGGATTTTGGTGATTTTACGGTTTCACCGTTGTTAAATCCACGACATTCTTATGCAAAGCCGGGCCATTACACCGTTTCGCTTCAGGTTTTCGAAAACGATAGCACCGATTTTGAAATTAAAGAAAACTACATTTGGGTTCGTGATACACTTGTAGCTGGTTTTTATGCCACGCCGCTAACAATATATGCCGGCGAGTCGGTTAATTTTTATGATACCTCTCGTGGAAGCCCCAACAAATGGAAATGGAATTTTGGAGAAGGTAAAACCAGCAATCTGCAAAATCCGGTTTATAAGTATAATTCCCCCGGGGTTTATACCATCAGATTAATTGTGAGTAATCCTTTTGATACCGATACACTCATCCGCCAGAGTTACGTTAACGTTTTATTGCCGCCACTTTTACAAGTTCTTTCGTTGCCACAAGGCTGGAGTGGTATTTCAACTTATTTGCTTCCGTTAAACCCAAGTCTTCCGTATATTTTCCAATCCATTGGCGATAACCCGGTTTTTGCAATGAATGATGCCGGAATTTACTGGCCTTCGCAAAACATCAATACCATCGGAAACTGGGATACGCAGGATGGCCTGATTATAAAAATGAACAGCGAAGCGCAGATCGAAATCAGAGGTGAAATAAATCCTGCCGAAAAAGTAAATTTATCAGTTGGCTGGAATATTTTGCCGGTAATAAGTACCTGCTCACAAAGCACCGCCGATGTTTTTAGCCCGTTGGGCGATACCCTCGTGATTATTAAAGAAATTGCCGGCACCAACGTTTTTTGGCCTCAGCCGGGAATTAACGATCTACAATATATTGATCCCGGAAAGGCCTATTATATCCTTGTAAATAGCGATGTTGTGATAAACTTTTTAAATTGTAACCAGGATGCCGGGTTCATCAAAACCAACGAAACCAATGGTTTTTTTAATCCCTGGAACGATTTTCAGAAAACGTCAGCATCACATTCGATCGCAATTGATAAAATGGCGTTTACCGAAAATGCGGCAAAAGCTGTTCTTTTCGAAAATGATGATGTGATTGGTGTTTTTAACGAAACCGGTTATTGTTCCGGGATCGTTAAAATCCGCAGCATCAACAGCCTGGGTATTCTTGAAAACCCCCTGATAATTACTGCTTTTGGAAAGGAGGATGGAAAATCTGCTGTGGCTGGTCTTAATCCCGGCGAGAAAATGGTTTTCAGACTTTTCAAGGCTAAAACGGGTGAATTTTATGAGCTCTCCACCAGTTTTGAGAACGAGTTTTCTCATGATGATTTGTTTGAGATTAATGGCCTTTCGGGAATTGGTAGTTTAACGATCGAAAAACCCTTTATTGAAGATAATTTCATTCAGATTATCCCGAACCAGGAATCAAGAATTTTCAGCGTAGAAATCAAAAATATGAAACGCTTTGTTAACCTTGAAATTCAAGCTGCAACGGGTGGTTCAGTCGAAAAATTTCAACTTGACCCTTCAAAAATGAATTTTATTAATCTTACGAACTACGAAAACGGGATTTACCTGCTCAGTTTTAAGAATGAAGATTTCCAGACGAATAGAAAACTTGTTCTTCACTGATGATTTAATACTTCCGGATTAGCTAATTTTGCCAGGTTACTAAATAAAACACATCAAATTAAAGATGACCTACGCCGACACACTCGAATTTCTTTACAACCAACTGCCCATGTTTCATCGTGTTGGAGCGGCAGCTTACAAAGCCAATCTCGACAATACGATTACGCTTTCCAACCTTCTGGGAAATCCGCAAAACAGTTTTAAAACCATTCATGTTGCCGGAACCAATGGCAAAGGCTCCACCTCGCATCTGCTTGCATCTATTCTTCAGGAAGCGGGATTTAAAACGGGGCTTTTCACCTCGCCGCATTACAACGACTTTAGGGAGCGGATAAAAATTGATGGAAAAATGATCCCTGAAGAAGCTGTAAGGCGGTTTATCGAAAAATGGAAAGATGATTTTGTAAAGATTGGGCTGTCGTTTTTTGAAATGACGGCAGGCCTGGCTTTTGATTTTTTTGGGGACGAAAAAGTTGATTTTGCTGTAATTGAGGTTGGGCTTGGCGGCAGGCTCGATTCGACCAATATTATAAACCCGCTCGTTTCGGTGATAACCAATATTGGCCTTGATCATACACAGTTTTTGGGAGACACACTTGAGAAAATAGCGAACGAAAAAGCGGGCATTATTAAATCCGGAACGCCTGTGGTGATCGGTGAAACGCAGGAAGAAACAGAGCCGGTTTTCGAAAATGTGGCCAAAGCAAAAAATGCCCCTATCACTTTTGCCGACAAAAATTTCCAGGTCAGTTCAGAAATCGTACTTAAAGACGGCCACAAAAAATTAGAGATTTCCCGAAAGGGAGTTTCGTTTCTTCAGATTCAAAACTTTCAGCTTAACGGAACCTTTCAGCTTAAAAATGTGGTTACAGTGGTTCAAACAATTCAGGTTTTAAAAGAACAGGGTATCAAAATTTCAGATGAAAATCTGATAAAAGGCATCGAAAATGTGTTTAAAAATACTGGCCTGCTGGGGCGGTGGCAGATTCTTGGAAATTCACCTTTAGTAATTTGCGATAGCGGCCACAATGTTGATGGCATCCGCGAAGTGGTAAAAGATCTTGATAACCTGAAACCGAAAAAACTTCATTTTGTCCTTGGCATGGTCAACGATAAAGATATTGGTGGGATTCTTGGACTTTTGCCAAAAGATGCAACCTATTATTTTTGCAAAGCCAACATCCCACGTGGCCTCGATGCTGACACACTTGTGAGCCAGGCTCTGGCTTTTGGATTATCCGGAACAGTGTTTCCATCGGTAAAAGAAGCCTACCAAACCGCACTTACCGAATGTAAAAACGATGAAGTGGTATTTGTTGGAGGTAGTATTTTTGTGGTTGCAGAGGTTTTGTAAATAGGAATCTTACAAAAGCAGATTCTCAAATGTGAAACTCCTGCCCTTTTTTGGCGGAAATCCATCACCAATCCAAAAAGCAGAAAAAATTTCAAACTACGATAATCAGTTGTTATTCAACACATAAAAAAATATTTTTCTTCAAACCAAAAAAATGGCACTATGTTGGTTTTGGGATGGTAACGAAAATTGTTAATAACTTAACAGTTCACAAAACACATTTACAACAATATTCGCGTTAATAAATTTTATAGTCCAATTTCCCCCCCATTTCCCCATTTTTTATAAAGCTATCCGTTAATGGATGGCTTTATTTTTTTGGTGAACATCACACAAAAGCGCCAATCGGGTAAAAACATTACTCAGCCACCGCTCACCAAATGCATTACTGTAACATCGTCACCATCATATATTTGGGTTGTTAACCGGTCTTCTTTTTTAACAAGGTTCCCATTTAATTTTGTGACAAGCATTTTGAAGCTGAACTTTTTTATCAGAAACAATTCTTCAAAAGTCAGTGTATCTTCATCAAAAATTTCTTCACGGTTGTTGAGTATAATTTTCATAATTCTTCCTGATTTAAGTTATTAATTAAAATTTGTAAAGCAAGGTTGGCTTGCATGTTAGCCACAATTCCAACTCTGGGAGCAAGCGGTGGCAGTTCCGCCGAAATTTCACTCAAACCATCACCACAAACATAAAGGTTTTCCGTTATTTTTTCGACACCAAGTTGGTTGCTTTTTCCAATGCCCGCCATGCCATTTCCTACAATCAGCGGGGTTTTCGGGAGTTTTGACAAGACGGTTTCGATAATCATTTCCTTCATCCCGGCCTGATCGAAGGCTTCGATAATTACATCGCAGCCTGTAAACAGTGAAACAATTCCGGCAGGATCAAGCTTTCGATCGAATGCATCAACTCTGGTTAAAGGATTTATCCTGCGAATGTTTTCTGCTAAAGCCAACACTTTCTTCTGCCCGATCTGATCATAAAAAAAGTACTGCCTGTTTAGGTTTGATTCGACGATCACATCAAAATCGGCAATGATAAGCCGACCAACACCAACCCTGGTCAAAGCTACCGCACAATTGGAGCCTAAACCGCCACAACCGGCAATGCCAACAGTTTTGGTTTTGATTTGCTTTTTGATATCTTCAAACGTCATTTTCCTTTTCTTTAATTCGCGCTCAAATTTAAAACATAATTGGCATTTCAAAATAAATTTGGTGTAAGAGATAATCTTTAGCCGTTTTAAATAGGAAGCGAAAACCGCTACACACCGCGTAACAAGGCGTTATGCACGCTTTTGCATATTGGAATAATTGGGTCTCAAATGTTTGCACAAAATTTAAAAAACCTATTTTTGTGAATTAGTTAACAAAACAAAAATTAACTCAAAATAAACTTGATATGGAAGTTGCAGAATTAAAAAAATCGCACAAGCTGCTCCGCGAATGGAATTATGAATGGACTCCATTAGACAGAGGTTACACTGATAAAACGCTGTACATCAACCTGTCGGATAATGAAATCAAAGAAAAACCAGTCCCGGCCCTGATGAAAGAAAAATTTATTGGTGGCAAAGGTTATGGCCTCCGGCTTTTGTGGGACGCCACCAAACCCGACACAAAATGGGACGACCCCGAAAATGAAATCAATATTTCGTCCGGCCCGATTGGTGGGATTACCCAATATTCCGGAACCGGAAAGTCAATCTGCGTAAGCATCTCACCACAAACCGATATTCCGGTTGACAGCAATGTTGGTGGTTTCTTTGGCCCGTTCCTTAAATTTTCGGGGTTTGATGCCATCGAAATTCAGGGCAAAGCCGAAAAAGATGTTGTCATTTTTATTGATGGCGTAAACCACCGGATCGAAATCAACGAAGCGCCATACTTTGAAGCTCACGACAGCCATGTTTTAGGCGAATTGCTCACCGAAATGTACGCCGACGACGAAAAGGACAAAAAAAATATTGGCATCATTTCATCCGGAATTGCCGCCGATTATTCGCTCATTGGGATGCTTAACTTTACCTTTTACGACAATAAACGAAAACTGGTAAGGCTCAAACAAGCCGGTCGTGGTGGAATAGGAACTGTTTTCAGAAATAAGAAAATTAAAGCTATCGTTTGCAAAATTCCTGGTGTAAAAGGAAATCTCAACAATGTTGTTGATATGGAAGCCATCATGGAAAGGGGCAGACGTTTTAATAAAGAAATGCGCGAACTCGACGACAGCCAATGCCAGATGCGGGCTATCGGAACGGCTCACCTTACGCATATCATGAACGATTACGATCTTTTGCCGGTTCATAACTTCAAATTTGGAAGCCATGAAGATGCCATTAAGATTCACGCCAACGAATGGAAAGCCCGTTTTACACAAGGCATACCGGACGGTTGCTGGATTGGCTGCAACATGGCCTGCGCTAAAGGCGTGGATAATTATTTATTGAGAACCGGGCCTTACGCAGGATCAAAAGTAATTGTTGATGGCCCGGAATATGAATCAACATCTTCGTTGGGTTCGATTATGGGAATTTTCAATCCCGATTTTACCATCGAAACTAATTTTTACTGCGACACGTATGGAATTTGCACCATTTCGTGGGGAACGCTTGTAGGTTTTATCATGGAATGTTATGAAAACGGTATCCTTAACGAAGAACGAACCGGCGGACTGAAGCTAAACTTTGGTAATGCTGATGCTGCAATGGAATTATTACACCAACTTGCCCGGGGCGAAGGATTCGGATTAATTGCCGGGCAGGGCGTTCGTAAAATGAAACAAATCTTTGCCGAAAAAGGCTGGGGCGAAGCCGGGTTCATGCAGGATATCGGTATGGAAAACAAAGGACTCGAATATTCGCAGTATGTTTCCAAAGAATCGTTGGCGCAACAGGGCGGATATGCGATGACAAACAAAGGTCCGCAGCACGACGAAGCCTGGCTGATATTTATGGACATGGTAAATAATCAGATTCCAACTTTTGAAAAGAAAGCGGAAGCTTTGCATTACTTCCCGATGTTTAGGACATGGTTTGGGCTGATGGGCTTGTGCAAACTACCGTGGAACGACGTAGAACCCGAAAATAACGCGCAAACCAGCGAACCGGCCAAAGTACCGGAACATGTTGACAATTACGTAACGATTTATAAAGCCGTTACAGGCAAAGAATTCGATAAAAAAGAGTTAATCCGCATGTCGGAAAGGGTTTATAACTTCCAGCGAATTTTTAATATCCGTCGTGGATATGGTTTACGCAAGCATGATGCCCAACCTTACCGCGCTGCAGGCCCGGTTACAGCCGAAGAATACGAATCGCGCGCCGAAAGGTACGACAAACAGTTAAAAGAACTGGTTGGCTACGATCCCGAAGGAAAAACCACACAGGAAAAGATGGTGGCAATGCGCGCTTATCGCGAAGACCGCTACGAACAGCTCCTCGATGCCGTTTACGAACGTCGTGGCTGGACTAAAAACGGTGTTCCTAAAATTGAACACCTCAAAAACCTGGGCATGGATTTGCCGGAGGTGATTGATGTGGTGAAAAATCTGCAATAATATCTGTAAAAACGGAAACTAAAACAAAAAGGCTGCTCAAAACTGGGTGGCCTTTTTTAATGGAATTGATTTTTTTGTTTCATACACGAATGTTGTTGTCTCTTACACGAATGTTGTTGCCTCT
>CAIYZW010000935.1 GCA_903930725.1 uncultured Bacteroidota bacterium | reverse complement strand
TGATCCCATTTTTCGTCGAACACCGGCTTTAAGTCAAAAATCTGATCGTTTCTCACCACATCAAAAATCATCTCATCATCCATTAAAAAACCATCATGGATTAATGTTGTAGGATCGTCTTCAAAAACCTGTAAACCCAATGTTTCACCGGGGTTAGATAAGATAATGCTGCCAATTATTTTTCCGCTGCTTGTCGAAATGTTGATTTGATCGCCCTTTTGAAGTGCTGAGGTAGCTTTGCCTTCCAGTACAATCACATGCGAACCCGGCCCTCCCGGTATGCTGTTTTTGAATTCATTTTTCACGTCGCCCGAAGGATTACTTTTCAGACCACCACAATTGGGATAGGCAAAAGTTACGGCCTCTGTAAATTTAGTTGTGTAAGCTTTTCCGGGTTCAAGTGTCATCAGGTTTTGAAATACGCCCGGCCAGTATACTCTCATTCCGGCAATTTCTTTAACAATAAGTACTTTCCCGGGCATTGCGGCGAATAACACTTCGGGAGCCACGCCACATTCGTTCAAAACAGGCAATAAATACCACCCTCCGGTCGGATAATTGAGGGTTTTATCCTGTAAAGGAATTCCTGAAACCGGTAAAACCTGGTTGCCGGTTACCTTGATCTGATAGCCGCTTCCGGTATCCCAGCCACCGTTCTGATCAATGGTGTTTACTTGTTCGGCTGGCCAATACATGAACGAATAATTCTGGAAAATGATGAGCGAATTTGTTGCGGTAATTGGGCTGAATATGCTGGCAACCATTGTATTTTGGATGTCGAGATATGATGAAATTCCACTCCAGCCATCTGGTATCTGAATATTTTGAACAGGTAAATCAGTCACTGTTAAAGTAGCAGGCAAACTCGTTTTGCTACCGCAGGAATTTGTAGCCACACAATAGTAGTTTCCAGCATCAGCTGTGGTAACCTGCGAAAGCGAAAGCTGTGTTCCAACTTCCCCATCAATAAGGCCGGTAGGGCCAAACCATTGGTAAGTGAGGGTACCGGAGCCACTTGCTGCAACTTCAAAAACAACATCAGCACCGGAATAAACGCTTTGGCTGATGGGGTGAACATCAAATTCCGGTGACGATAAAAGCCCCAGAATCATGATATCATTTACCGAATTCGGGCACGGCGATAAAGGAAAAGCTGTAAGTTTTAACTGCGCATAGCCGGCAGTCTTATCAATAGTACCCGGAGTATAAATCGTTGTTAGCGACGAAGTATTCGAAAAAGCACCATCGCCTGTGGTTGTCCACAAAACCAACGAATAATTTGAAGCCGTTCCGGTAATTTGCGTGGGTTGGTTCGCGCAGGATTCGATATCACTTCCGGCTGAAACAGTGGCTTCTGAGTTTACCGAAATGAAATCGGTTTTGGTTAAAGATTGATTATTTGTTCCGTTTGAAATTGTCAGCGTTACATCAAAAGTGCCTTTTGCCTGATAAACAGTCAGTGGGTTTTGTAAAGTCGAAGAAGCCGGAGTACCACCTTCGAAAGTCCATTGCCAGCTTGTTACCGACCCGTTTGACTGATCGGTAAACTGAACGCTGTTTCCCAGACAGACGGTTGTTATATTTCCCGTAAAACCGGGAATCAGTTGCGATCCTGGTAAAACCGTCACCTGCCATGTTACCGGATTTGTTGTATTTCCCGGCACGCCATCGTTTACAGTCACCGAAACCTGGTGAGCTCCGGTCATGCCTGCACCAGCAACAAAACTATAGGCCGAAGTCTGCGAAACGGCCACGCCATCCAATAACCAGGCATAATACAACTGGCCGCTTTCAGGATCAGTTGCCGTAACCGAAAAATTGATGGTTCCGCCAAGTTCGACGCTTTGAGTCAGTTGTGTTGGTAAATAGCTGCTGATTGTTGGAGCAAGGTTTGGCAAAACGATGGCATTTTTGGGAGTAACGCCGCTTGCAGGCATTGCTGAACCAACATAAGGAGTGTAAAATGCCCATACTTTTGATAAGGTTGGGTTGGTGCCTGTTGGATTTGTGATTGGGAAGGAAACAGGGACTACCTGGGTAGTTTCCGCCGAAACATGCGCCGAAATGGCAATCCCGGCAGGATTTCCTATCGAACTCCATGGAATTGAGATTTCGGTAAGGCCATTTCCGGACCAACCTTCATAAGAATTGCAGCCACCATTTCCAGGGTATTGCCAGGCTGTTCCGGTCCATTTATTCAATTGAATGGAGCCACCTCCGCCTTCGATGGCCACCTGATATTCGGGCCGGTAAGGATTTGCAAAACTTACCCTGCCCCATGAATCATTGGTAGCACCACTTCCGGTGGTATGATCAGTGTCGATATTTACAAAAAAATCGCCATCTGTATTTAGGTTTAAATTATAAAGACCCACATACAGGTTTTGATTATCCCAGGTAAGATAAAGCGAGTATGTTTTGAAGGCCATTAACTCCGAATTGGCTTCGAAATCGTTGATACCATCAGTAACAACAATGGTGTGGGGCGTGGTGCCTGATGGAACTGTGTAATTTGCTGTATTGTTTCCGGAAATGGCATTTCCATTAACATCTTTAACGTTGGAAACCACAATCTGTCCTGCGTCACCCGAAAACCAGGTTCCGCTGATGTTAAGCTGCACTTTTCTCCAGTCGCCCTGACGCACCGCCGAAACGATGGTATAAGTATGTGCGAAATTTTGTAAACTATAATTTGAGACATTTTGTGCCGAAGCAAGATCAACAGCTTCGCTAAAGACAATTTCCACAGTATTTTCATCAATCTTGTAGGCCAGATTATTTAATGTTGGTGGAAAAACATCTAAATTTTGAGCCGCTAAAGTATTAAGTTCGGTAACTTTTGTTCCTGTGGGTGGCGAGGTGTAGCCTGCAAAAAGCCGTGTTTTAAACTGGTTGTAGCCTTTAATTTCATCGCCTTTAACGAGTGTTCCTTCAAATTCGCCGTTGTGTTGTGCACCTCCATTTCCAAAAACCATTGCTACAGTAGCACCCGATGCTGAGTTACGTTGTCCGCAGTAAGAACCATAATCGCCCCACATCCTTTGAAGGTGCGATTTTCCTGACCACAGAATATCCAGAAGACCGGGTGTCCAGCCAGATTTGATGTAACCATCGGTGCCATAAAAATTATAAATTACATCAAGGTAATTAACGCCGGCGGTAAGTTCGATCCTTTTCTTAACGCCCCATTGCGAAAGCTCCACCACAACCATATCACCCGAACTTTGAAGGATGTTGATTTGATAAATTGAACCCTGCTGGTTTGGATAAACATCCGAAAGTGCTGCTACATGGTTGTTTGATGCGTCGTTGTAATCGCCATCCGTTTCCGACCAGTAAGCCATGTCGGAACCTACCACCGAAAACGCGTTTCCATAACCATCTTTATAAAAGAGCCAGTTTACTTTTCCGCCAATGCTTTCGAAAACCGCAAAAATATACTGGTTGTGAATAACTACCTCATCAACCCCGTCGTGATCGATATCGCTGTAAAAAGCAGCCAGCGGAGCCTGATACTGACCTGCCGCCCAGCGTGCAGCTTCAGCATAAACGTTTGCGTTTTTCATGTGCGACGAATAACGATGTTCCCATCCGGCAACGGTGCCGCCTTCGTGCCAGCCGGTTTCGTGGAGGTTAATCATGAGCGTGTACCATCCAAGTTGTGCAAGGTCGTTATTTGGTGCGGTCATCAGGTTGTTGTAGGTATCGCTCCAGATGTAACCATAATTCCATTTTGGGTTGTGAAAATCGGAATGGGATTCCGTTCCGGCCCATTGTGTGTACCAGGAGTTGTTGCTTCCGCCGTAACCATCGGGGCCTCCAAGCATTCCATACGTTCCGGGGGTTATTTCGGCACCGGTTCCGTTAAAGTTTGGATTTTGCATGGCATCGGCCAGTTTCCACACATTCACACCCGGGAAGTTGTCGTGGCACCACCAAAGTACATTTTCGTAATTATCCAGGAAAAAAGAACCGTCATGTTCGTTCATCTCGGAGGCTACTTCCCAATCGGTACCATAAACACAAATTTTATATTGCCCCATACCCGAAATCTGGTTTTTGGCGCCATCGGCATTGTACATCATATTCCCGACAAACGAATTGTTGATGGGAATAACCCGGAGGCTGATTCCGGAGCCATTGTTCATCCAATGAATTTTACCATTGTCGTAACCATTAAGATGTGGGCTGTCGTCGAGAACAACACCCCAAACACCATGTTGTGCCCAGTTATCGCCAGCCCAATCAAGAACGCCTGAATTTGGATAACTTCCCGGTGCCAGCCATACGCGTTCAGGAACCCAGGCGGTACGCGGTGTATAGTTATAATGATAATCAACCATGTCGCTTTCGACACCTACCGACCAATCGTTCATGTTATTTGTAACAAAAGGCATAATGTGCTGGCCAAGTGCCGAGGTCATCATTTCGACCTTGCCTTGCGAAACCAGCGAATTAAGCCATGTGTTAAACTCGGGATTGTGCCAGGCAGCAGCAGGCATCAGCGTTCCCGACATGTGGAAATTTCCGGGTGTTGAGGTAGCTTCGTGAACCTGCAATATTTCATCAAAACCGCTTCCGGCAAGACCGCTCTGTCCGCCCGGACTACCATAAAATACTTCGGTGTAAGTTAATCCCTGATTGCCGTGATGAACAAAAGCACAGTTGCCTTCGGCATCGCTGTTTCTCCCGTCCGAACTAAAAGTATCGGCAACTTCACCTTTGACATATATTACAATTTCGAAAGTGAGGTCTTCGCGAAGCAAATTGCAAGGTAGCGCAGTTTCCATTTCCCAGAGATTACTGGCCGGAGTGCGAAGCTGGTAAGTATTTCCGCTTTTTAAAGACAATGCCGAAAGATCGAATGGCAAATCCTGCAAAAGGGTGTTTTTTTTGTTGTCAGAGATTTTTACCCGAAGACTGATGCTGGTGTTTTCAAATATATCGCTTACCACAACATTTTCTTTGCGGGTAACCATGTCGTCAAAAGTAACCCTTAAAAACAACTTTTCATTAGTTGCACGGGCAAACACCGAGCTGATATCACCGGTTTTTCCTTCACAGTCGCCAACAGGATCAAAACCCAGAAAATCTGACTTTTGCCAGAATTTTACATCACCGGTTATGGTCTGTGCATTTAGAAATTGATTGCTTGTAAGTACAAAAAATAAAATCCAAAATAACCCAAAGGGTATAAGTCTTTTCATAAACTAAGCTTTAAATAATATCTGAAAAATTCAAAAAAACAGCCACGAAAACTTAACAAAAACAAATTTTTTAAACTGTTAAATGACGTACGCTGAATAACAGTTTTCAAAAATACTATAAAACCAAAACATAGCTGGCAAAACTTACTTTAATTTGTGCCCTGGTATAGGTAATTTTGGATTACAATCATTTATCGAAAATTTTTTCTGTACTCGATTTTTTGTATTTTGAAGATTATTTAACGATGGCTGCGCTTTTCAATCGCTGGCTTTTTATCGGTATCTTCAACATTTTTTGGTAAATACTGTTTGTAAATGAAATAATTGACGAATGAAGTTTAGAGGAATTTTTATCTTATTGCTTTGCCTGTTTCTTAAGCCTGGTCTTTCGGTTGGTGAGATAAATGAAAGCCTTCAGCAAAAACTGAACGCAAAGCCTGACACGAACAAGGTTAAAGCATTAAGCGATTTATGTTTTGAATACCGCCTGGTTTCGGCTGATTCGGCATTGATGTTTGGTGAGATGGCGCTTGAGCTGGCCAATGTATTAAACTACCCAAAAGGCGTTGCCCAGGCTTACAACGATTTGGGAATCATTTACATGGACAAGGCAAATTACCGGAAAGCCACGAACCTTTTAAACGAAGCCATGAAACTCCGCCAACAATTGAACGACTTACCCGGACAGGCCTCGCTATACAATAAATTTGGGATTATTGACCAAAAGCAGGGCCGGCTCAGGGAAGCCCTCGAAAATCAGATTGCCGCTCTTAAAATTTACGAGCAACTTGGCCAGGATAAATGGATTGGTTACTGTTTAAACAATATCGCCATCATCCATCAAAACCTTGGAAATTTTGACAAGTCGCTCGAATATCATAAAAACGGGCTGCGTTTGCGCGAAAAAATGAACGATCAGTCAGGTATAGCAAATTCTTATGGCAACATAGCCAATGTTTACGCCAAAATGCGCGATACTACCCTGGCGCTTACCTATTACGAAAAAGCCCTCGCCATTTCCCGACAAATAAAAAACGATGAGTTCATCAGCGCCATCCTGAGCAATATGGGCAATATTTTCATGGCCAAAAACGATTTTCAAAAAGCCATTAAGTTTTATTCCGAATCGCTCGAAATACGCGAACGGCTTGGCGACAACAAAGGAATTTCATCAACGCTTTCGCGGATGGGCACGCTTTTTACCGAAAATGGCAGGTACAACGAAGCATCAAAAGCATTGCACCGTTCTTTGACGATTTCCCGAAAAATTCTGGTTGTTGATGAGGAGTTGAGCGCTTTGCTTGGATTGGCAAAATTGAAAGCACTGACCAATCAGCCCGACAGCGCTATTTTGCTGATGAAATTGTACATCGCCACCAAAGATTCGGTTTATGATGAGCGGATAAAACAACAAATTCTGGATGTTCAGAGCCAGTATGAAACCGAAAAACTTGAACATGATCTTGAAATGGTAAAGCAGGAAAAACAATTTACCGAAATCAAGCTCATCCAGCGAAAAACTCAGATATGGCTTTTGGTTTTTATCATTATTTCGATGTCTGGCGCCGGAATATTTCTCTTTTATCGCCACCAGCAACGACAAAAAGCAGCTTCTGATGCCGAAAAAATAAGGCAGCAGGAGGCACGGATGAACGCCGTTTTTCAGGCTCAGGAAGAGGAACGCCGCCGGATTGCCAAAGAATTGCACGATGGCGTTGGCCAGACTTTAAGCGCTCTGAAATTGAATTACCAAAGTTTATCGTTCAAGGCAACCAGCCGTGATCTTGCCCAGGATTTAAAACGCCTGCATACCATGCTCGACAGCGCGAGCGCCGAAGTCCGCACAATTTCACACCAGATGATGCCGGTAGAACTTGAGCAGTTTGGCCTGGTTCCTGCCATCGAAAACATGCTTAAAATGAATTTTGAGAACGCACTGCTTCAATATCATTTCGAACATTCGGGATTTGAAGAACGAATCGGCGATCAGACCGAACTGGCACTTTTCAGGGTTTTGCAGGAGCTTGTCAGCAATATTATCAAACATTCGCAGGCTACATTTTTAAACGTACAACTGCTAAAACTTAAAGCCCATGTGGTGCTTAATGTTTCGGATAATGGCGTTGGTTTTGACGTTGGGGCCACCGAAAAAAAAGGTATCGGCCTGTTAAATATCGCCAGCCGGATTGATGCGATAAAAGGAAATCTTAATTACGAATCAACGCCGGGAAGCGGAACTTCGGTAACTATACGAACACCAATAACATGAACCAAATAAAAGTCCTTCTTGCCGACGACCATCAGATTATTATTGATGGCCTCAAATCGCTGCTTCAAAATACCGGCGATATCGTTATGGCCGGCGAAGCCAACAATGGCCGCGAAGCCTTGCGTTTACTTAATATCTTAAAAGTTGATGTGGTTTTAATGGACATTGACATGCCCATGATGAACGGCATTGAGGCACTCAAAGAACTTAAAAGAACCTTACCCGGCATAAAAGTGATCATTCTTTCGATGCATCAGGAAGCCGGAATGATTAAAAGCCTGATGGCCATTGGCGCAGACGGGTATATTTTAAAAAGCACCTCGCGTGATGAATTAATCGGCGCAATCAGAAAAGTTGCAGGGGGCCAATCTTATTTTTCTTCGGAGGTTACAATCTCACTTTTAAACACCCCGCAAAACAATCTTTCATCTTCAAAACAGCCCGTGGAGATGCTCACCGACCGTGAGGAAGAAATTCTCAAACTCATCGCCGAAGGTTTCTCAAACAAAGAAATTGGCACTAAACTTTTCATCAGTCACCGCACCGTTGACACCCACCGCACCAACCTGATGAGAAAACTCAACACCAATAACATTGCAGGATTAATTAGCTATGCGATTAAAAACGGGTTGGTTTAGCCTGAATTTTTAAAGCGCGTATTGCAATTCTTCCTGTTATTCTTCAATTTCCAACCCATATTTCCTTCTTTTCATCCAAAAATACGGTAAACGTCGTAGGCAATTACGAATATCACTCTATTCCTGGGGTGCACCAACGCAAGTAGTTTTGCCGCTGTAATTGCTTATTCATTTTTCAAGACATTTTCAAAGGTAAACTTTACGAAATTTTCACAGAGTTTCCGCGCAGGTCTCCATTCACTTTGGTGTTTTGAGGTAATAAGCAATTACACTGCAAAGAACTCTGTGATTTTTTATTTGGGATAATGATGAAAACAAGAATTGAATTCATGAAGAAAAAATTAACCGGTTTAACCGGAAAGGCAAAATCAGGAATACAGTTTTTATTGATGAGTGCCTTAATTCTCGGTTCGGTGTCACTTTTTGGTCAGGCATCAAACGCCGACTTTGAAAGAATAAAAATTACCGATGGCGATGTTTTGTTTTCTGGAATTGCTTTGTCGCCAGATGGTAAGAGCATCGCAATCAGCGCCAAACAATCGTCGCCGGTAAAAATCGTGGACTGGGATAGCCGCAAGGTGGCAAAAGAATTTGCTGCCGGAAATTGGTATTCAGGCTCAAAAATCAGCTATTCACAAAACGGTAAATATCTCCTTTTACAGGAATTGAATTATGTTGATTTCAGCCTAAATAAAGATCGCCGGATTGGTTTTGAAATTATTGACGCGGCCAGCGGGAAACAAATCAAACTATTTGAAAAGGTTCAGGATGTGGCGATTTCTTCCGACGAAAAATACGCTATCAGCCTGAGTGGCGATGAGGTTACTTTCTGGAATTTGCCATCTGCAACAAGGGAGTTATCGTTTACCATTCCAAATGCCGCCAGCGCACTTGCCATCAGCCCTGATGGACAGACAATTGCCGTTTCAACTTCGATAACCAAAGAAAACCTTAAAGGCGACAGCCGGTTTCATAAACGGAAAAAAGCTGCAAAATTTGCCGTAAAATACAAACAATTCGTCAGTTTTTACAATACCAAAAATTTCGCCAGGACTGCGACTGTAAGTGAGATTTATGATATTGTTTACAAGCTAAGATTTTCGGCTGATGGCAACTTTTTGTTCAATTATCAGATTCCCCATGTTAAGGCAGTAACCGGCAAAAGCGCCTTTACAACCATCAACATGATTGATGCAGCCACCAAAGAACCCATGCGAAAAGGCTTCACCTCGCAATCCGTCGGCCAGCCCGAGATAAAACTCAGCAACGATGGGGCCATGTTTGCTGTAAACTCACAGGGAAACAAATTCCGGGAAATTCACCTCTACGACT
>CAIYZW010000934.1 GCA_903930725.1 uncultured Bacteroidota bacterium | reverse complement strand
TAACATTTATTGCCAGCCTTTACGATGCTTCTAACAAAATTTCCGGCTGTTTGAACCAAAGCCCAGTTTGCGCCGCCGTCGGTTGATTTGAAAATGCCGTTATCAGAACCAAGCAAAATAAAATTAGCATTAGCGGGATCAACATAAACACCGTAACATTGTCCTGAAGCAGCTGGGTTAATTGCTGTCCATGAAGCTCCAGTTGTACTGGTAAACAAACCAAATCCTGCTGTTCCCGACATAGCGAGGAACATTAAGCCTGGGTTTGCAGGTGATACCGCAAAATCTTTCATAAAACCTGTGGTGAGGTTGGACGCTAAAAAGTTCACACCCCCATCAATTGAATATTTAACACCCAGATTAGAGGCAATTCCGGCAACCATAATATCAGGATTGGAGATTTGAACGCCCATGCTGATAATGGTTGTGCTTGGGAAGGCAATTTGTAACCAGGTGGCACCGCCATCGGCTGATTTGTAAATGCCGTACTTCCCGCAGGCATAGTACATTCCACCTATGGAAGGATGTGCACAGGCGTAGTACATTAGTTTATTGTTAAGTCCGGTGCCACTCCAGGTCTGTCCGCCATCGCTGGAACGCCACATTCCGCCATTGGAAGCAACCGAACTTCCGCAGGCTACAACTACGTTCATTCCGTTGGTTTTGTCGGTTGCAAAACCATGGATATTCCCGCCCCATGGGCCTTTCGACATCCATTCCGAACGAACACCTGACTGGTCAGGAGCCGTCGAAAACGTCTGTTGCTGCAAGCCACTGGCAACGATGGCTTCCGGAGGGATAATGTCCCCGTTCACGTCGAAGCGCGATACATTCTGTGCTGTTCCGAAATTAAACAGAAGAGCTGCTGAAATCAGTACTAAGAAAAAGTGTTTCATAAAATTGTTAGATTTTAGTAAATAAAGAAAACTATAGTTATGAGCGTAGTATGTAGAGAGTAAATATTTTAGGATGAAATACCTGATTTGATGAAGCCTCTTTTGCCAGTTTTTTATAATTCAAAAACCATTGTAAGCCAGATGAGCCTGTTTTGTTTTTCTATTCTATAAATGCTAATTATCTTTTAGCAAAAAAACGTTAAATTTCGGTCATTTGCAAGTTTAATTTCATGAGTTTACCACCAGATATTAGTGGCTTAATATCAATGAGATACATTTTAAAATGGTTATTAATTGCTAAAATAAAATTCACCTTGCCGGTAAAAGCTCTGGATATTCATTAAAACATCTAAACCGTCAGTATCGAATGAGCGTAAAACAGGTTAGTAGATTTTGGAGTTAGGGCTATCTGTTGCGTGGTACTCCTTTTCAAACGCTGGGAATCTTCAAATTTTTCCTTTCATATTTAAAAGATTTTCTCAATCGAAAACGGTGTTTTCAAAATACCCATCTGGATGAGGCATTCGAATTATTAAAGGTTTTATCTGACAATAATCAGCTCCTTATCGTTTGAATTGTTTCTACTTTTGCTGAAAAATAAATCTGATGAAAATTGACCTGCGCAGTGATACCGTTACCAAGCCTACCACGGCTATGCTCGAAGCCATGTTTTCGGCAAAAGTTGGTGACGATGTTTTTAATGAAGACCCCACCATAATTGAATTGGAGCAAAAAGCAGCCACACTTTTTGGAAAAGAAGCGGCTCTGTTTTGTCCTTCGGGGACGATGACCAACCAGATTGCCATAAAAGTGCACACTAAGCCCGGCGATGAAATTATCTGCGACCAGACTGCACATGTTTATAATTATGAAGGCGGCGGCATCGGCTTTAATTCGGGTTGCTCGGTAAGGCTTCTTCAGGGTGACAAAGGAAGGTTTACAACCGGCGATGTTACCGAAAACATCAATCCTGCCGACGATGTCCACCGCCCGCTTTCGCGACTTGTGGTTATCGAAAATACCAGCAACCGCGGTGGTGGAAGTATCTGGGATGTAAATGAAATCAAAAATATCAGCGAAAGCTGCAAAAAAAATGGCCTGGCTCTTCACTTAGATGGTGCACGGCTTTTTAATGCTTTAATCGAAACGGGAGAAACAGCAATTCAACACGGAAACTTTTTCGATTCTATTTCGATTTGTCTTTCAAAAGGATTGGGTGCTCCGGTTGGTTCGTTGCTTATTGGAAATTCAGCATTTATACGCCAGGCCAGGCGTGTGAGGAAAGTTTTTGGCGGCGGAATGCGCCAGGCCGGATACCTCGCCGCTGCCGGAATTTTTGCGCTCGATAATCACATCAACCGCTTAAAAGAAGACCACAATCGTGCACACCAACTTGGAAAAATGATCGAAAACCTGCCTTTTATCACCGAAGTTTTTCCTATCCAAACCAATATTGTCATCTTTAAATTAGATGAAAAAATGCCATCCGAAACCTTCCTGAAAAAATTATCTGACAACGAAATTCTTGCTGTCCAGTTTGGGAAACAAACCATCCGGCTGGTTACACACCTCGATTTTAACGATGAAATGTTGATGGAGGTGGAAATGGTTTTTAAAAAGATTTGATATTTTAAAAAGCGAAACCTGACCCAGTCTAAAGCGGGGTCAGGTTTACAGCTATATATATCAATGCTTTACAAATGACCGAGCATCTTTGATGGATCAACCCACAAATCAAACTGCTCCTCGGTTACAAGCCCCGATTCGAGCGCCGACTGCTTTAAAGTTAAACCTTCTTTATGCGCTTTTTTGGCAATTTTTGCTGCGTTTTCGTAGCCGATGTGTGTGTTTAACGAAGTAACGAGCATCAGCGAATTTTCGAGATTACGTTTGATGCTTTCGGTGTGCGGTTCGATGCCGACAGCGCAGTTATCGTTAAACGAAACGCAGGCATCGCCCAGCAACCTGGCCGATTGAAGCAGGTTATAAACCATTACCGGTTTAAAAACATTAAGCTGGAAATGGCCGTGTGTTCCGGCAACAGCAATCGTCATATCGTTTCCGATGACCTGCGCACAAACCATTGTGAGCGCTTCATTTTGGGTAGGATTTACTTTTCCGGGCATGATGGATGAACCGGGTTCATTTTCGGGAAGCATAATTTCGCTGTATCCGCAGCGCGGGCCGGAAGCCAGCAAACGTGTATTGTTGGCAATGTGCATCAGGCTTACGGCAAGGGTTTTAAGCGCCCCCGAAGTTTCGACAATGGCATCGTGCGCCGAAAGTGACTCGAATTTGTTTTCGGCAGTAACAAAAGGATGGCCGCTGATTTCGGCGATTTTCTTAGCCACCAGCACCGAATAACCTTTTGGTGTGTTTAAACCTGTTCCAACCGCAGTTCCGCCCAAAGCCAGTTCCGAGAGGTGTGGCAGTGTATTTTTTAATGCTTTTATGCCATGCGTGAGTTGCGAAACATAACCCGAAAACTCTTGTCCCAACGTGAGCGGCGTGGCATCCATGAGGTGGGTGCGGCCTGTTTTTACGATATTTTTAAATTCCTCCGACTTTTTAGCCAGCGTATCGCGCAACATTTCAACGCCGGGAATGGTGGTTTCGACAACCATTTTATATCCGGCAATTGACATGGCTGCCGGGTAAGTGTCGTTTGAAGATTGCGATTTATTAACGTCGTCGTTGGGATGGATGATTTTTTTACCGTCCTCCATGCTGCCACCTTTTAAAACCTGGGCACGATTCGAAACTACCTCATTTACGTTCATGTTCGACTGTGTGCCTGATCCTGTCTGCCAGATCACCAGCGGGAAATGGTCGTAGAGCTTACCCTCGATAATTTCGTCGCAGACCTGGGCGATAAGTTTGCATTTTTCTTCGGGTAAAACGCCCAGCTCAAAGTTGGCCAGAGCAGCTGCTTTTTTTAAAACCCCAAAAGCGCTGATAATTTCTTTAGGCATCGAGCCAGGATCGCCGATTTTGAAATTTTCTTTCGAGCGTTGGGTTTGTGCTCCCCAGTACTTGTCGGCAGGAACTTCGATGGTTCCCATTGTGTCGTGTTCAATTCTTGTTTTCATTTTATCTGTTTTTTTGTGATGTATATTAGTAAATGGAAAATTGTTAAGTTTTGGTTAGTTTGCAGTTTGCAGTGACCAGTGACCAGTCGGCAGTGGCCAGTTGGCAGTGGCCAGTTGGCAGTGGCCAGTGACCAGTTGGCAGTTGAGATTTGATAGTTTCAAAATTTCGTCTGCGCTCACTGCCTACTGCCCACTGCCAACTTCTTCATTTCAACTTCATAGCTTTATAAATATTTTTTGGTATATCTGTATTATCAAAATAGCCATCAAAAAGCTCCGAACCGGCACCAATGGCGTAAACCGGCACAGGAATTCCGGTATGAGCAAACGAACCCCACGACAATCCTGATCGGTTGTTAAGCATTTTAATAGCAGCAACAGCCACCGGATTATCACCGCTGTAGGTAGACCTCATGTCAGCTTTTGCTTTTTCTGAGCGTTCTCTGGCTTTATAAAAAGCTGTTTCGATTGTGGCTTTTTCATCGGTTTTTAACTGAAGCATTTTCGAGGGGTCATCAAGGCCAAAATGTGTTTTCAGAGCGGCCATTGTTTCAGTAAATGCGGTAGTATCATTAGTTGTACTGCTGAGGAGCGAATCTATAAATATCGAAAAATGCTCCATCGAAATATCCTGGTATTGAAGCAATTTCAGGTTGCTTTCGTATTTTGTGCCTGCCCATCCCATGGCCAGACCGCCGGTTTCGTGGTCGGCAGTCACAATAATTAAGGTTTCCTTGGGATGATTTTTATAAAAATCCAGGGCTACATTTACGGCTTTATCCAGCGCCAAAACATTTTTTATCACAGTTGCACCATCATTGGAATGGGCAGCCCAGTCAATTTTACCTTCTTCACACATCATAAAAAACCCTTTTTTGTTGTCGAGCATTTCGATGCCTTTTTTTACAAAATCCTGCAAAGGGATGTCCTCAGCAGTCTGATCAATCATAAACCTGAGCGCTCCGCTGGATTCGAGGATATTTCCGGTAGCGATTACTTTGCCGCTGGCAGGTGTAAGATTATCGAAATCGGCGCGGGTTTGTGTGATGGTGTAGCCATTTTGTTTCGCAAAATCGTAGGATGAAATGGTGGCATCTCCATTTTTCCCGAAAGGTTGATAAAACCCGCCTCCGCCAAAGTAATTGAAATTGCTTTTGCCCAGGTCGAGGCTGATTTCGTAATACATGTCCCGGTCGGGTTGATGAGCGTAAAAGGTGGCGGGCGTAGCATGGTCAATGCTCACGCTCGAAATTATCCCGACTTTAAAGCCGTTATCCCTCGCTTCTTCGGCAATGGTAACCAATTTGTTTTCGCCTTTTGTATCCATGCTGATGGTGTTTATCGAGGTTTTATTACCTGTGGCAAGAGCTGTTCCGGCAGCAGCAGAGCAGGTGATAAAACGGTTCCCGGCATGAGTAGTTGCCAGGCCAATTGCCGGAAAGCTGGTAAAACTCAGGTTTTGAAATCCGGAGGTATCATTAACCGAAGCAAGGTAAGCCTGCGTGGTTGCAGCAGCAGCAAGCCCCATGCCGTCGCCGATAAATAAAAATACGTATTTAGCCTTTTGGGCTGTGGCCGGAAGGATAATGAACAACAGGAAAAAGATCAGCAAAAGCTTTCCGGAAAATTGTTTCGTTTTATTTAACATCAGTTTGAATTTTAATACAAAATAATAGGTTTTTAGGATACCAATCAAAAGTAAAAGAAAAAAGTGTTGGATTTAGAAACATAGTTTGCTTTTCGTTTTAAAATCAAAGAATCGTTCCTTTTAGTAACAATCTCTTTTAGAAACCCAAAATGCTTTCGCATTCTGTAAAGGCACAAACGTTATAATCAATCTACCCCAAATATTTTGGATGGGTAAAACAATTAAGCTGTATTTTTACCCATAAATTTATTAGCTTAAAATGACAGCAAAAGATATCGAAATAATGGCTCCAGTGGGTTCGTACGAATCGCTGATGGCGGCTATCCAGGGT
>CAIYZW010000933.1 GCA_903930725.1 uncultured Bacteroidota bacterium | reverse complement strand
TGCCCGGACGGCTGGCATCTACCCAGTGATGCCGAATGGATTGAACTGGAAATGTATCTTGGGATGAGCTTTGCGCAAGCCGATGCATTTGGCTGGCGTGGTACGGATGAAGGCGCCAAAATGAAAGCAACGTATGGCTGGTTTAATAACGGAAACGGAACAAATACCAGCGGTTTTTCAGCGCTTCCAGGTGGCACAAGGCTGAACGGCCCTTTCGATGGACTGGGAGGTACAGCGCGCTACTGGAGCACCACGGAGTACATCAACATTACCCATTATGCATTTACCCGTACCCTCGATTACCAACATTCCGGTGTGGGCTGGTTTTTCGCCAATCATTATTATGGATTTCCAAAAGATTTCGGGCTTTCGGTAAGGTGTGTAAAGGATTAGGCAAGAGATGAAAGCCTGGATCAGGGTCTTTTCCTTTTTAAAGGATTCACCTTTGTTAAAGGTGTTACCTTTTAACCCCGGGGGAATAAATTACTATCTGCCTTCATCAGGAAAAAAGTGTGTGATTTTTCAAAAAAACACAGGGCAACTTTGTATAAAGATGCCCTGTGCAAACCTAATGAAAAAAGGAACCGGATTGAAAAGATGATTTTTTTGTGATGCAAAGTTTGATTAGAAAAGCTTATGAACAGCGTAAACTGAGTTAATGAGTCGTTTGAAGTTGGCGGAGCCCTCCCTAAATTCAAATGCTGATGTTGAGTTCAAAAGTATAAGCAAAAATTTAAAATGAGTTTTTGAGTAAATGAGCAGATTTTAAAAATGTTATCTGCAGATGCTGAGAGGAAACCCCCGCCAAAAACAGTTTAATCCAACAATGCAACTAAAAAAACCAAAAGCTAAATGTAAAACAGCAGTTGTACAAACACTTAGCTGATATTTTTATCTGTATATTTGAAAGAACGAAGCGATGTAAAAAATTAAAACATCAAATAGAACCAGTTTCTTTAATTCAATAGACCGGGGATTAAAAAATGGTTGCCTGTACTCAAAGCATTTTTCCCAGCAAAATTTTATTCAAAAAACCTCAGATTAAAGATAAAAAAACCGCCTTCAATTTCTCAAAGGCGGCAATTTCATTACAGAATTGGGGAGGGGGAAATTATCTAATAATGAATTTCTTGGTTATCTTTTGGCTTTCGCTGATAATCATCATATTATAAATACCTTCAGGCAGGTCGGTAAGGTTGAACATTAGTTTTGAACTTCCATCCTGCAAACTTTCGTTTAGGCTATAAACCTGCTGACCCAAATAATTGATCACCGAAATAGTTACCTCGGTTGGTTTTGAAAGATCAAGATTGATGGCAAAACTACCCTTGTTGGGGTTGGGGAAAATTTCTCCGGCAGTAATCAATTGGTCAGGTGTTGTGATATTTAAGGCTCCGGCATTCATCTCAAAACCTGAGCAATAGGTGTCAGTCATACCCTGGCCAATGATGGTTAGGCATACTTCGTACCAGCCCGTTTCGGCATAAAAATGCGATGGATTCTGTTCGTTGGATATGATCCCGTCGCCAAAATCCCACAGCCAGTAAAACGGATTACCTGTTGAGGTATCGAAGAAATGGTAAACCATCGCATTTGTACTGTCGGGCTGCATGGTGAAGCTTGCCTGCATACCGCCACCGCCATTACCTGCGTAAACGCCTTTGCAACTTGTAAAAAAGCAACTATCGTTGGCACTTGTTGAGATTGTTGTGAGACAAACTGCGTATGAACCGGGCATCGAATAGGTGTGCGTAACCGTAGAACCCTGTCCCTGGTTGTTATCGCCAAAATCCCAGAAGAAATCAGCCTGGTTTGTACCAGCGTTGGGCAGAAATCCTTCGAAAGTAAATGTTAATTCACCCTGGTCAATAATTTCGAAGTCGTTGAGGCAATCGGGAGGAACAACGCCACCAAACGAAACTTCGCTACAGAACTGGCTGTAACAGGAACTATCAGGCGAAGTGATGGTGAGACAGACCTGATATTGATCCTCCAAAGCATAAGTATGAACCGGATTTTGTTCGTTCGAATAATTTCCATCGCCAAAATCCCAGAACCAGCTTACCGGCGTATTGTACATCGAAGCATCATAAAATTCGATGGTTAACGGAGTTTGGGGGCTTGGCATCCAGAAATATTTGGCATCACAGCCATAATTATAATCATCAACCCAAACCTCGTAAAACGCTGTTGAGGTACATCCTGTTTCTTCGACATAAATGGTCAGAACAACCGGATAAATGCCAGTTTGGGCATATTGATGAACCGGATTTTGCTCGGTTGACGACTGTCCGTCGCCAAAATCCCAGGTCCAGGCAGATACCATCGGCCACGAAAAATCCTGAAACTGAACATTTAAATTCTCCATCTGGTAATACCAGAAATCGGCTTTACATTCGATAAAATTGGTGGTGTCAACCCAAACTTCATAGCAACGGGTATCCTGGCAACCATTCGCATTAGGGCCAATGGTGAGGCAAACTTCGTAAACACCAAGATTGGCAAACGTATGTTCCGGACTTATTTCTTCAGAAGTTGTTCCATCGCCAAAATCCCAGAATGAAGAAGTATTTAGCGGATAAGAATAATTCTCGAACTGTACAGTCGCAGGGCCGTTTTGGTACCACCAGAAATCAGCCCAACACTCGTTAGGTAATTCTTCAACATAAACTACTTCGGTGTATTGGTCGTAACAGGTCGAATCGGCACCGTTGATGGTGAGCGTAACTTCGTAAATTCCAGGCTCTGAATAAATGTGCACGGGATTTTGTTCGGCCGAAAACTGGCCATCACCAAATTGCCAGTTCCAGCTTCCCGGGACAAACCAGGAATAATCATAAAATTCGACTGCTAAAGGCTCCATCCATGATTTATTCCAGAAAAACGAGGCCTGGCAATCGAAGTTAAAGTTTTCGACATAAATAACCCAACTTGTGCTTGAGGTACAGGCAGTTTCTTCGACAAAAATTGTAAGTGTAACCAGGTATTCCCCGGCTACGGCATATTGGTGGACCGGGTTTTGCCCGGATGATGACTGGCCGTCACCAAAATCCCAGGCCCAGGTTGTTGGTACAGGCCACGAATTATCTTTAAACTCCACAACCAATGCCTCATTTTGCCACCAAAAGAAATCGGCGTAGCAATCATTAGGCTGCGTATTGCTCCAACAAATCTGAAAATCTGCTGTAAGGTTAAAATTTCCGTTTCCATAAGGTATTTGCTGAAAAACATATACTCCGTTGCAGTCGAAAGTAAAGACATTTAAGTTTCCGGAAGCACAATTTTCGGGCACTTCAAACGCATCTTCGTACTTTCCGTCGGCGCCGGTAAAAACAGTATTAAAATAAAAAGTGCAGTTTGCAACGCTGTCGGTACAAATAAAAATCATCTGATCGGGAACAGCCATACCGGTGTTGATGTCGGTAACCGTTCCTCCGATTGTTATGGTTTGATTGGCTGAGAGTGTGAGCGAAAAAACCATTAAAAGAATCGAAAAAAGTAAATTTTTCATAACTATAATTTTTAAGTAAAAAAATATCTATTAATAGTAAAGCATTGTTATATAGCGATTTATGTACTTTTTAATGTTTAAATTAAAAAGCTTCGAGGATTTTTTATATTTATTTCAAAAGCCAAAAATCTCATTCCGACAAACTAAAAAGCTGAGGTTTTATTAATCAGCTATCTGATAAACTTTAACGTTTTGTTAATCGAACCATCATCCGAGACAACTTTCAAAAAGTAAATTCCTTTGGATAAATTACCGGAGGTTAAAGGCACAGCGTTTTTCCCGGTACTAACAGTCTGAGAAAATTCAACGATTTTGTCGCCGGCAATTCCGGTTATAATGATACGAATGTTTTGATTTTGTGATGATTGAAGGTTTAAATAAAACCTTTCTTTAACAGGATTTGGCGAAATGCTGATTTGCATTTTTTCATCCGAAGGCTGGTTTACAGCGGTAATATCAGCATCATACAAATCCAGTTGAACTCCATTTGCCGAAGGCGAAGTTTCGGTGAGGGTAATTACCAGCGGGTCGGTAAACAAGCCGGTTGATTCCGCCTGTAAAATATAGGTACCATAAGGGAGGCTGTTAAAACTAAAATCTCCGCTATTGTCCGAAAAACAGTACTTTACCGGGTTTCCGCTATTATCGAAAAGCAGGATTTCGGTGTTTGATGCAGGGCCAAAGGCAAAGAATTTTTCGTTATGATGAACAACATTACCACTGATATTTCCTGCTCCGGTTTCGGTTTCGATTATCCTGATAAGATTAACATCGGCGTGATATTGGCACGAGTCGGCAAGTTGAAGCGTTGCAGCATTTTGCCATTTAAAATGGTCGCCAAAATAGGATGGAAAGTAATTTTCCGTATTTGTTGATGTGCGGGTAAGGTTTACTTTAATAAGATAATCGCTTGGAAGTACATTAAGAAAATAGAAGTAGCCAAGATTTGTAAACAGGTTGGTGTCAACAGGCTGGACAGTATTGTTTTGATAGCGGTAAACAAAAACCTGAGCCGTATCGCCGTTGGGTGTAGGGTTGTTGATGGGATAATCGCCGGCATAAACCATGCCTCCAAAATGATAATATTCCGGCGAACTGAACTGAAGGATTTTGGAATCTGTGCAATCGTCGCCCCAGGGATTTTGGGTTGTAATCGTCAAACTGACTTCATAATCGCCAAAATCGTCAAATTTGTGTGAGGGGTTTTGAAGCGTGGAAGTGCTGCCATCGCCAAAATCCCAGTACCATAAGTCGGGCGAACCTGTCGAAATATCGTCAAAATGAAACAGGTTTGGTTTGTTAACGCCCGAATCAGGACAGGCGATAAAGTTTGCGTGGCAATCGGGCACAGCAACATAAACAGGAACTTGCTTTGTGATGGAATTATTACAAAAAAGCAGCGAGTC
The DNA here is from genome assembly GCA_903930725.1 of uncultured Bacteroidota bacterium. Classification (GTDB taxonomy): domain Bacteria; phylum Bacteroidota; class Bacteroidia; order Bacteroidales; family 4484-276; genus CAJATL01. The sequence continues at coordinate 4,773 of CAIYZW010000933.1, read as the reverse complement.
GGTATTTTGGATTGATAAAGTTACCTGGTAAATTCCGGTGTCGGGGAATACATGAACAGGATTTTGAAGGCCGGAGGTGTTTCCATCACCAAAATCCCAAAGCCATTGGGTCATTATTCCTGTCGAAAAATCGATAAACGCCACGTTAAGCGGCAGGTCGGGAATGGTGCTAAAACCAAAATCAGCGACACAAAGCTCAGGAATTTCGATAACGACATTTGTACAGAAAATATCCTGGCAATTGCCCCAGAAATTGGTTACGGTAAGGCAAACCTCAAAGGTTCCATCGCTGGCAAAGGTGTGCGCTGGATTCTGGAGGTCCGAAGAATTTCCATCCCCAAATGTCCACAGCCATCCGACAATATTGCCAGTGGAATTATCAATAAAATTATAGGTAAAAAGGTCGCCCGGTGAAGGAAGATAATCAAAACCGGCTTCACAGCCCGGGTTGTAATTGATCTCGATATTTTGGCAAAACAAGTTGCTGCACTGGAAATTAAAGTCGAGCACCTTAAGGCAAACATTATAAATTCCGTTGGCCGGAAAAGCGTGAAGCGGATTTTGTTCGAACGAAAAATTTCCATCGCCAAAATCCCAGAGCCAAAAACCAATATTTCCGATTGAAGTATCAGTAAATTGAACAGAAAGCGGGTCTTCGGGAAGAATTTCGAAGTCGAAACCTGCCTGGCACGGAAATTCACCGGTTACAAAAATGCCGGAGCAAAGTTGGTCGCTGCACTGGCCGGTGCTATCCGCAACATCAAGACAAACAACATAAAATCCTTCTTCGGTAAAAGTATGAACAGGATTTTGTCCGCTGGATGTAGTCCCATCGCCAAAATCCCAGTTCCAGTTTATGATTTCACCTGTCGAATTATCAGAGAAATTAAAAGTAAACGGATTTGTTTCATCCTGCAGGTACACGAAATTTGCCGAACAATCCGGAATAATGTCAACATAAATTGTCTCGCAAAAAACATCGCTGCAATTGCCTTGTCCATCAGAAATGGAAAGGCAAACCTCATATTCCCCACTCTGATAATAAGTATGTGTTGGGTTGGTTTCATTAACAGTTTTGCCATCACCAAAATCCCAAATCCGGTTTTCGATATTTCCAACCGATAAATCAACAAACTGATATGTAAAAGGCTGCGACGAAATTTCGGAAAAACTAAAGTAAGCTGTGCAAGCTATTTGCGGGTCAACAATGATTGTTTGGCAGTACGTGTTGCTGCAGCCTGAACTATCGCTGTAAATGGCGAGGCAAACGTTGTACATCCCGGCCTGGCCGAAGGTGTGCTCAGGATTTTGCGCTTCGGAATAAGTGCCATCGTCAAAACTCCACTGCCACGAATCGGGCTGACCGTAAGAAACATCAATAAATTGCCAGCTAAACTGATCTACTGTGTCGTTTAAGCTAAAAAACATCGCTTTGCAGTCGTTGTTCGAGCCTGTAATTACTTCTGTGCAATAGTTGTCGGAGCAAGTTCCCGAACTGTTGCCAACCGTAAGGCATACTTCATAGCTGCCCTGACTGGCATAAGTATGACTAGGGTATTGGTTTGTGCTTGTGGTTCCATCACCAAAATCCCACAGCCAGGCCGAAATATCACCTTGCGAAATATCCCAGAACTGAATCGTGTTGAAGGTTCCGTAATTTTCGGAATAGGTGAACATTGCAGCGCAAACCGAATCGGTTAGTACAATAATTGATTCACAAAAAAGGTCGTTGCAGGTGCCGTTATTCCCGTTTATGGTCAGGCAAACACTGTAATTCCCATCTTCGACATAAGTGTGAACCGGGTTAGGCAGACTTGAAAAACTGCCATCACCAAAATTCCAGGAATAGTTTTGAATATCTCCAAGTGAAGTCTCTTTAAAATGAAAAGCTCCGGGCTTTTTTTGGTCGGGAAGGAATAAAAAATCGGAGCGGCAATAGGAAAGCTCAGGATTATAGCAAATTACAAAACTTGTTGTAAGATTGGTTTTGTTGTAATTAAAGTTTAGATGATGGGTGATGCGTTGGTTGTTACAATCAATGGTCGAAACCTCGATAACGCCTTTTGGATAAGGAAATTCGATGGTTTTATTAAAAAAACCGGAGCTGTCGGTAACTAATTTCTCAAAATAAACAAATGGCGGATTGATGTTTCTGGCTTTTAAAGTAATTAACTGACCGGCAGCCTTACGGCCGGTGGTTTCGTCGAAAACAAAGCCCGAAACGGTTATAGTAACAGGTTTCCCCCAAAGAATTCCTGAAACGAAAAACATGAAAAGCAAAAAATATAGTTGTCTCATTCTCAATTTCAAAAGAATTTATTAAAATCAGAAATTATAAAAAACTCCACCTCTTACACCTATTCCAAAGGGATTTTTGAGTGAACTTCCCTGCACATCATAAACCGACCGGAGATAATACCGGTAGGTAGGCTCGACCAAAATGCCCAGTTTTTCGGTTGCCTGAAACTCAAGGCTCAGGCTAACCAGAATCTGAATACTTGCATTAAGGCGGGTTGGCGTGTAGTTGGTAATATTTTGGATGGTTGCATCGGGATTATAGTAAATAAATGTTGGCTCCTTGCGGTTGAGGAGGAACGAAAAACTTGGCCCTGCTTTTATGTAAGCCGAAAACAAACCACGTTCCCAGGCTTTGTAACCCAACATCAATGGAAATTGCAGATATGAATACTGATTCAGCGTCTGTCCATGGGTTTGGTGAGGCACCGAATCCCAAACGGCCACCGGAACGGTATTAAAAATTATCGAATCAGGGTTTTCGGGGTCAATGGTAAATGAGCCGATGTTTTCGTAATATCCGGTGCTGTCTAAAGTTTGCATGTTTACCATGTAATCGCCCAGATCGTTGGAGTAACAAAATTCGATGCCACCCTGCAACAAATAGGTCGAATTGGAGTAACCCACAGCTAAACCGCCAATGAAATTTTGCTCCCGCGATGTTGAAGCCATCCTTGTGTAGTGGGTCATTTCGGGGGCAAAGTAAGCCGCCAGCGAAATAATATGGTTTTTGCCACGGTATTTGGCGGCATTAAGTTCTTCGTAGTCGCGCTTTGGTGGTTTGTATTTTCCTTTAAAAAACTGGCCAAGTGTAAACGATAATGAGTGCATTTTCTGGATTTTGCCGGAACTTCTTTCGGAAAAAGCCTGAGCCTCGTTACCTGAATAATAAAGGCCATCACCGGAGTTTGGGATTTCATTTAACCCGGTCGGGTTCTTTTCCGGATTAAGCATGGCTTTGCGCTTTGCAAGCTGGCTGATCTCAAGTTCCTGGTGCTGTTGTTCGGTTAATAAACCTTGCTCAGCATCAGTTTGGATAATGTCCGATGAAGTCTTTTCGCTGGTTGAATTTAATCTTGAATCGGATAATACGCCCGCAGCTTCGGTAGTAGCAGTTTTCGAAAAATTACTTTCGGTTGTTTTTAAAGCAGATTTTTCTGTTTGTTTTTCGGTGTTGTTGCTGATCGCGTGATCAGAAATCCCGGTCTGATCAGATTTGTTGTCAGATAAAACATTGTCACTTTCAGCAGTTTTTTCAGGATTTATCAGGTCATTATCATTGCCGGTGTTGGTATTATTTTCAAGATTCCGATCCTGAGCAGTATGATTTTTTCCAGGTTCGGTTTGCTCAATAGCATCGAAGTTTACCGGATTGCTTGGGTTAACAGGATTTTCGGTTTCAACATTTTGAGAAGCCGGATTTTTAGGAGATGTAGTTGGAAGATTATAAACCACCAAAGTTGCCACAATTATTGCAGCAGCAGCCATCCCGGCCCAGCCTGGGTTAATGTTGGTGAAATTAAACCGGGTGATTTCCTTCCAGAAAAGCCTCCCCGAAATCTTTCGCCAGACGCCGGATGAGGGTTGCTCTACTGCCCCTTCCAGCGCTTTTTTGAAAATATCGTCTATTTTATTAAATTCTGAGTTCATTAATCAAGTTCAATTTTTCGGTCACCGGTAATTTTGGCAATCCTTGTTGTTAAATACCTTCTTGCTTTCGAGAGTTGTGATTTTGAAGTATTTACCGAAATTCCTAATATGTCGGCAATCTCTTTGTGTGTGTACTGTTCAAAAACATAAAGGTTAAAAACTGTGTTGTATCCTGTTGGCAAAAGCTGAATCATCTCCAGCAATTTGCCAGGTGGAAGTTTTATCGTGTTTTCGCTAATTTGTTCTTCTTCATTTACTAAATGGGTTTCTTCAATTTCATCAATATCCGTATGAAAATGATGTTTTAAAGTTTGCTTATTGTGCGTTATGGCAGTGTTAATCATTATTCTTTTCATCCAACCTTCAAAGGAGCCATCGCCTCTGAAATTCCTGATGTTTGCAAAAACTTTAATAAAACCTTCCTGCAAAACATCTTCAGCTTCTTCTCTGTTTCGGGCATACCTCATGCACAATGCCAGCAATGCCGGTGCATATCGCTTGTAAAGTTTGCTTTGGGCAGTTCGTTTGCCTTTTAAGCATTCTTCGATAAGTAGCTGGTCAGATCCGACATTTTTTTAATTATTTAATTGACTACAATCCACAAGAAGGGTTGCCTGAAAGTATCTGATATTTGCTAAAAGTGTCAACAACAAATGGAATTATAAATTATTGGTGCAAATTTAAAAAAATTAATGTGGCCTTATCAAGTTTTATGTGCAATTGCTCAAATATTGGTGTGGTGCCGTGAAGTTAGTAAAATGTTGACGTTTTTAGAGTATTTAACAATAGCGCAAACATGTGTAAATATCTATTTATTTTGAAATGTTA
>CAIYZW010000932.1 GCA_903930725.1 uncultured Bacteroidota bacterium | reverse complement strand
ATACAATCGAAAAATTAAAAAAAGTCTACAAACAAGCTCATCCAAGAGCGTAAAAATTCAGGAGGAACTATTATGCAAATCGAAATTCGTTCAATTCATTTTAAGGCAGACAAAAAATTAGAAGATTTTATCAAGGAAAAAATCGAAAAACTGACACAGTTCTATGATGGTGTGATTGGTACTGAGGTATCTCTTAAACTTTCCAACACAGAAACTTCTGATAATAAAATTACCGAAATCCGATTGAATGTGCGGGGTAACGATCTATACGCCAAAAAGCAGAGTAAAACCTTTGAAGAGTCTACTGATGAAGCAGTAGAAGCACTCAGACGACAACTTATTAAGTACAAGGAAAAAGTTCGAAATAGCTAATTTTACTTAATTTTAAAAAAAAGTTTTGCTATTTTAAATAACTATTCTACTTTTGCAGTCCTTTTCAAAAAAAAAGGACTGCATTTTTTAATTTAAGACACGTTCTTACATTTATTGATTCTAGGCCGATGTAGCTCAGTTGGTAGAGCAGCTGATTTGTAATCAGCCGGTCGGCGGTTCGAGTCCGTCCATCGGCTCTTAACGTTTTAAAGATATTAATTTATTCTGGGGGGATACCAGAGCGGTCAAATGGGGCAGACTGTAAATCTGTTGGCGCAGCCTTCGGAGGTTCGAATCCTCCTCCCCCCACTAGTTCTTTTTTATTAAAACGTTTTTGAGCAAGGATTTTTACTTATTAAAAATCCATTTGTGCGTTTATAATGCAAGCGGAAGTAGCTCATTTGGTAGAGCGATAGCCTTCCAAGCTATAGGTGGCGGGTTCGAGCCCCGTCTTCCGCTCCAACAAGATGCCAATGTAGCTCAGGGGTAGAGCACTTCCTTGGTAAGGAAGGGGTCAAGAGTTCAATTCTCTTCATTGGCTCATTTTAAAATAATTAATAACCTTTATCGTAAACACCTATTCAAATAAACATTAACAATGGCAAAAGAAAAATTTAATCGTTCCAAACCACACGTAAACATTGGAACAATTGGACACGTTGATCACGGTAAAACAACTTTAACCGCTGCAATCACACTTAATTTGCAGGACAAAGGTCTTGCAGTATTCAAATCATTCGATTCAATCGATAATGCTCCTGAAGAAAAAGAAAGAGGTATTACGATTAACACAGCACATATCGAATATTCAACTGAAAACAGGCATTATGCTCACGTTGACTGTCCTGGTCACGCTGACTACGTAAAGAACATGGTAACTGGTGCTGCCCAGATGGATGGAGCAATTATTGTCGTTGCCGCAACTGACGGACCAATGCCTCAAACCCGCGAGCACATCTTGCTTGCACGACAGGTTGGTGTTCCTAAGCTTGTTGTTTTTATGAACAAAGTTGACTTAGTTGATGACGAAGAGCTTCTCGAATTGGTTGAAATGGAAATTCGCGAGCTTCTTACTTTCTATAAGTTCGATGGTAACAATACTCCTGTTATTCAGGGATCTGCGCTTGGTGCTTTAAATAAAGAACCTAAATGGGTTGAAAAAGTTATGGAATTAATGGAAGCATGCGATACATGGATTCCATTACCAGAACGTGATGAAGAAAAACCATTCCTGATGCCGGTTGAAGACGTATTTTCGATCACCGGACGTGGAACTGTAGCAACAGGTAGAATCGAAACCGGTATTATTCACACGGGTGATGCGGTTGATATTATCGGTATGGGTGCTGAAAAGCTTAAATCAGTAGTTACTGGTGTTGAAATGTTCCGTAAAATACTTGACGAAGGCCGTGCCGGTGATAACGCTGGTTTACTTCTCAGAGGTGTTGATAAAGAAGCCATCAGCAGAGGTATGGTAATTGCAAAACCAGGTTCAGTTACACCTCATAAAAACTTCAAAGCTGAAGTTTATATCTTAAAAAAAGAAGAAGGTGGACGTCACACTCCATTCCACAACAAATATCGCCCTCAATTTTACTTCAGAACAACTGACGTAACTGGTGAAATCTTCCTTCCTGATGGAATAGAAATGGTAATGCCAGGCGATAACTTAACAATTGAAGTGCATTTGCTTGCTGCAATAGCCATGAATAAAAACCTGCGTTTTGCTATCCGCGAAGGTGGCAGAACAGTTGGAGCAGGTCAGGTAACTGAAATTCTTGACTAAATTTAATAGGTGTTTGGTTATAGATATGAAGGCGTCCCGGAGTATGATACTTTCGGGACACCTTTATTCTTAATTATAAAAATACGGGTGTAGCTCAACTGGTAGAGTAGCGGTCTCCAAAACCGTTGGTTGGGGGTTCGATTCCTCTCGCTCCTGCCAAAATTTTGTATTTTTTTAAGAGGCAAGTTTAAAAAGCCTCTGGGATTTGGCATAGCCAAATGCCCGTTTGAAACTAAAAACAACTGTT
>CAIYZW010000931.1 GCA_903930725.1 uncultured Bacteroidota bacterium | reverse complement strand
CGAAAAGACCAAGTGGTTTAACCATAAATATTTGATCGAAAAACCAGAACAGGAGTTAGCTGATTTATTCAAGATAATTTTGGATAAAAGAGGCATTTATGCGGATAATCAATTCATTTTAAAAATTGTAAGCCTTGTAAAAGAAAGGGCCAATTTTGTTGAAGATTTTTGGGTGCAATCATCCTTTTTCTTTGAAGCTCCAAGAGAATATGACCAGCAAGTTGTAAAAAAACGCTGGAAGGATGGTGTTTCCGGTATGATGAGTGAATTAAAAGATAGGGTGGGGGAGATTGAAGATTTTTCGGCAGAGATTATAAAAGCAGAAATCGTAAATTTTACTGAGAAAAAAAGCCTTTCGTTAGGCGTGGTTATGAACGCTTTGAGGCTGGTTTTGGTTGGAGGTGGCTTTGGCCCCGACCTGATGCAAATTGCCGAAATGCTTGGAAAAGAAGAGGTCATCAACCGAATAGAATCAGGTATAAAAAACATCAAATAAAAGAACGGCAACATGTCGAAAATTTCGCTTGAAGGAATGGAGTTTTTCGCTTATCACGGGTGTTTCAGTGAGGAGCAAATCATAGGAACACGCTTTATTGTTGATTTATGGATAGATGCCAATACTTTGGAAGCTGAGGATACCGATAAACTCTCGAAAACGCTAAATTATCAGGAAATTTATCTGCTGGTAAAGGAGCAAATGGCCATCAAATCGAAATTACTCGAGCATGTTGGAAGAAGGATTTTAAATGTTTTGCAGGAAAAATTCCCGGAAATCGCACATGCGGAGGTTAAGATTTCAAAAATGAATCCACCGTTGGGAGGCAAACTTAAAAATGTGAGCCTCACCCTAAAAACCAGGCATGAATAAATCAAAAATACCCGAAAAAATTAATGAACCCGCCCAATGCCCAAGATGTGGCAAGGAATTTTCCTGCAGCCCTTCGGGAAAATGTTGGTGCTATGAAGTCTTCGTTTCTCCAGACAAACTGGGCAAAATCAACGAAAAATTCAATAACTGCCTTTGCCCGGCCTGTTTAAACGAAATTGCAGGTTCGGCAGAGGAAGTTTAACCAGAAGGATTATTTATTCGTCTTTGTCCAGCTATCGCGCAACGGAACAGTCCGGTTAAAAACAGGATTGTCCGGTGTGCTGTCGATGTCAGTGCAAAAATAGCCGATACGCTGAAACTGGAATTTATCTCCTGGTTTTGTGTTTTTAAGGCCAGGTTCAACTTTACAGTTTTTCAAAATTTGCAACGATTCGGGGTTAAGATTGACTTTATAATCTACACCTTCGGGCACATCTTCAGGGCTTTCGGCAACAAAAAGCCGGTCAAATAACCTTATTTCGGCATCAACAGCATGTTTTGCCGAAACCCAGTGTAAAGTTCCTTTTACTTTTCTGCCACTTCCTTCACCCCCACTGCGGCTTTCGGCGTCATGCGTACAGAAAACTGTTTTTACTTCACCTTTTTCATCCAATTCATAACTTTCACATTTTATGATGTAAGCATTTTTTAACCTGACTTCCTGACCTGGAGCCAGTCTGAAAAACTTCTTAGGCGGCTCAACCATAAAATCGTCTTTTTCGATAAAAAGCTCTTTCGAGAAAGGCAGCAACCGATGACCAGATTCCGGATCTTCGGGGTTGTTTTCCGAAACTAATTCTTCAACCAGATCATCAGAATAATTTGTAATAACTACTTTTAATGGGTTTAAAACTGCCATCACCCGGTGGGCGGTTCTGTTCAAATCTTCCCGGATGCTATATTCCAGCAAGGCTACGTCAATTACGTTGTCGCGTTTGGCAATACCAACTTTTTCAGCAAACATTTTAAGCGATTCCGGAGTATATCCACGCCTTCTCAATCCGCAAATTGTGGGCATCCTGGGGTCGTCCCATCCTGTAACATAGCCGTCTTTAACAAGTTCCAGCAATTTCCGTTTGCTCATCACCGTGTAACTGATATTCAGGCGGGCAAACTCGATCTGTCGTGGACGGTATTCGCCTTCGATAACCTGGTCAACAAACCAGTTGTAAAGCGGGCGATGCACCTCAAATTCGAGCGTACAAATCGAATGTGTGATTCCTTCGAGATAATCCGATTCGCCGTGCGCCCAGTCGTACATCGGGTAAATGCACCATTTGTCGCCGGTACGGTGGTGGTTGGCGTGTAAAATCCGGTACATCACCGGGTCGCGCATGTGCATGTTTGGTGAGGCCAAGTCAATTTTGGCGCGGACAACTTTTGCACCGTTTGGAAATTCACCGGCTTTCATGCGGCGGAATAAATCAAGATTTTCTTCTACCGTGCGGCTTCTGAATGGGCTTTCGATTCCGGGCTTTGTTGGAGTTCCGCGCTGTTCGCTGATAATTTCGGCAGATTGGTCGTCAACGTAAGCGTTGCCTTCGGAGATGATTTTTTCGGTCCATTCGTAAAGCTGATCGAAATAATCGGAGGCAAAAAACAGGCGGTCTTCCCAATTTGCACCAAGCCATTTTACGTCGTCAAGAATCGAATCAACATATTCCTGCTCTTCTTTGGTTGGGTTGGTATCATCAAAGCGGAGATTGAATTTTCCGTTGTAAGTTTGGGAAATACCATAATTCAACAAAATTGATTTTGCGTGACCGATGTGCAGGTAGCCGTTTGGTTCCGGGGGAAAACGGGTGTGCACACGTCCGTTGTTTTTACCAGTTTTTAAATCTTCGTTAATAATGGCTTCAATAAAATTTACCGAAGATTTGCTGTCGCCTTTATTGTCCAGTTCATTTTCTGAAATGTTG
>CAIYZW010000930.1 GCA_903930725.1 uncultured Bacteroidota bacterium | reverse complement strand
GCTTACCACCAAAAATGATGGTGAAGAAGGATATTATTGGATGGTAAAGGAAAAAATAATTCCCGACCTTATCATTTGCGATATTCAAATGCCAAATCTGGATGGTTATGAGTTTTTAAAACGGGTCAGGAATAGTGGCTTTTTTGGAGACATTCCAATCATTATGCTTTCGGGTGAAGAACAGAGCAAAGAGCGGGTTAAATGTTACCAGCTTAAAGCTCAGGATTATTTGACAAAACCATTCAATCCAGGTGAATTAATAGAGTTAATTGAAAAGAACCTGAATCCAAAAATCAGGTTTCAAAGTAATAAACTGGAGATTGGCGCCAAATATCACTATTACAGGCTGGGAGCATTGGATTTTATGCCCGATAATTTTGATATGAATGAACAAGAAATCAAAATCAAGGAGAAATTTGAAAGTTACCAAAATTTTTAAAGCAAGTATTCAATAATCGGGTGATGGTGAATAAAAGTAATAAACTTAGAATTTTGTACATTGGCAGTGCCCCGGATTCGCTGAAAATGCTTAATCAAGCTACCTTTTTTGAAATTATTCAAAAAGAAAATAGCCTTGATGCACTTAATTATTTTCGGAAACACCTGGAAATTGATGCCATTGTATCGGAAGTTCATCTCCCAGGTGCAAATGGCTGTGACACCTTTAAATTATTATCCAAACACGAAATTTGCAACGAAAGACCATTCATCCTCCTCGCCTTGGAAGAAGAACCCGAATATTTCCAAAGAGCATTTAATGAAGGATTGGATGATTATTTTCTTACTCCGGTTGATTTGGATCGTCTTAAAGAGCGGATAGAGTTTTTAATTGAATACAAAAAAAATTCAAAAATTCTAATTTTTGATACAGATCCGGTAAAGCCTTACAAAACACCATTTATCAAGCGTTTATTTGATGTTTTAGTCTCCTTTATTGGGTTGATATTATTGTCACCGTTAATGTTTTTGGTAATTATCGCCATCAAACTCGAGTCGAAAGGTCCGTTTTATTATATTTCACCCCGTGCCGGAGCAAACTTCAAAGTTTTTGGATTTATCAAATTTCGTTCGATGTACTGTGGCTCTGATTCATACAAAAAACTGAAAGAACTAAGTCATTTAAACCAATATGCCACCGATGAACACGAAACTTTCTGCGAAGATTGTTCAAAGCTTCCAAAAGGTGAATTTTGCTCTCCAATTTTATACATTAAAGGGGAAAGAATTTGTGAAAATTTTTACATCAGGCAAAAAAACACCGAAAAAGCCTTTATGAAATTGGAAAATGACCCCCGGATTACTAAAGTTGGTAAATTGATAAGAAATACAAGTATTGATGAATTACCTCAATTAATTAACATTCTTAAAGGTGATATGTCCATCGTAGGTAACAGACCATTACCTGTAAACGAAGCAGAAAAACTTACTGCAGATATCAGGGCAAAACGATTTGAGGCTGCAGCCGGCCTTACAGGTTTATGGCAGGTTGAACAAAGAGGTAAGTTTGGTGCAATGTCGGAAGAAGAAAGATTCAGACTTGATAACCAATATGCTGAAACCAATTCTTTTCTCGGCGATCTTAAATTAATTCTCAAAACATTCAAAATCATTATTCAGCGTGGAAATGTTTAGCTTAAATTCACCAAAAAAAATATTATTAATGAGAAAGTTAAAATTTATAGCTATCTCGTTGCTGATGAGTTTCATGCTTTATCCAGGTATTATTTCAGGTCAAACCGAAAGTGAAGCTAATAAAAAACCAAGATTTGACCCATTGGTTGACAATATTGCTGATAAACTACCACCACTACAAATCCTGATTGACTCGGCTGTAAAACATGCCCCACAGGTTAGAATAATTGATGCTGAAATTAGTATTATGAAGTATAAG
>CAIYZW010000929.1 GCA_903930725.1 uncultured Bacteroidota bacterium | reverse complement strand
TTGACTTCAGTTAAAATATTACTCAAAGCATGTTTACGTTTGTTCTCATCATCACACACATCTGTTTTCTCATTGAGAGTTTTCAAATTGTTAAATATATCATTGGATTGTTTGGTTAGACTGAGATTAAAATTCACCCCTTTTTTAGTTAATCTTTTCATAAACTTATCAACCCTGTTCAAAAATTCCTCAAGGAATTCTATTTTTGTCAACTTTTAATCTGAAGTATGGAAATCAATTTTTATATTCACGACCCGCTGCGATTCAGCCTTTTAATAGCCTTCGCGGTGGTTGCCATCATCCAGTTGTTTTATTTTTGGGTGTTTTTCAGCCGTTTGGCTTTTTACCGCCGCAAGCATGTTTCGTCGCAGTTGCCGCCGGTTTCGGTAATCATTACATCGCACAGCGAGCTTAATTTCCTGGGCGAAAACCTTCCTTTTATCCTCGAGCAAGATTATCCTAAATTTGAGATTGTTGTTGTTAACGACAATTCCGACGACGATACCAGCGATTTTTTAAAACAGCTTTCGATTGACCACGAAAACCTGCAGATTGTCGAGTTAAAGCAAAGCCTCAACTGGTTTAAAGGGAAAAAATTCCCGCTTTCGATCGGGATAATATCGGCAAAATACGACCTCGTTGTACTGACTGATGCCGACTGCCGTCCGACCGGACCCAACTGGCTAACCGAACTGGTTTCGACCTACAAACCAGGCACCGAACTCGTTATTGGCTATTCAACTTTTGCAACAGTATCAAAAATTAACCGCCTGCTGCGCTTTACTGCCTTTTTTGATGCGTTGTTTTACTTTTCGATGGCCCTTGCCGGGATTCCTTTTAAAGGCGTTGGCAAAAACCTTTCGTACAAACGGTCGCTGTTTTATCGCCAAAAAGGATTTATTTCGCACTACATTCTAAAATCCGGCGACGACGAACTGTTTGTTAACAAAGCTGCTACCGGAAAAAATACCGGTGTACTGATTTCGCGGGAAAACAGGATTGTTTCGCAGAAGCCTTTAAATTTTGGTGGATGGTTAAAACGTGAAAAAAACAGGCTTTCGCTGCGCCGGGAGTTTAAATTGTCGCACCGTTTTATACTTTCATTATTTGGATTGACCAGCCTGCTTTTTTATGGTCTTTTTGCTGCTTTGTTGGCGCTTGGCGTGAGCTGGATAATTGTGATACCGGTTCTGGCATTGCGGCTTATCAGTCAGTGGGTGCTTTTTGGGATGGCTATGAAGAAATTATCCGAAAAGAGGCTATGGCCTTTATCACCGTTTCTCGAACTGTTTTTATTGCTGATTGATTTGGTTTTGCGGATCATCCTGTTGTTTTCACCAAAAAAGAAATGGGCCTGATTTCGGTTTAACAGCCTTCACAATAAAGTAACCACAATAGGCACACAGTTCACAATAGAAATAATGTTTCGACATAATTTTTGCTTTATAAATCATAACAATACCGGCAAATATTGATCTAATGAGGTGTAAAAATACTGGCAGGTACTTTATTTTCTTTGGCTATGCGTTCTACTGTGCCTATTGTGGTTCAAAATATTTGCCAGGTTCATTTTAGGAAAGTAGAATTATAAAGACAAAACTCCGGAAAATTAACGGCAATGAAACAGTACAACTTTGATGAAATCGTTCGACGCGAAAACACCGATTGCGTAAAATACGATGTGCGGAAAGAGTATTTCGGCACCGAAGATGTAACCCCGATGTGGGTTGCCGACATGGATTTCCGTACGCCTGACTTTATCATCGAAGCCATCCGCCAACGCCTCGATCACGAAATCCTGGGATATTCCATCCGCAATAAATCATTTAATGAGGCCATCGTAAACTGGATGAAAAAACGCCATAGCTGGGACATTCAAAAAGAATGGATTAGTTTCAGCCCTGGTGTTGTGCCGGCAGTTAACATGCTGGTTCTGGCACTCACGCAGCCTGGCGACAAAATCATCGTGCAGCCACCAGTTTATTTCCCATTTTTTTATGCTATCGAAAACAATGGAAGAATTAAGGTTGAGAATCCACTTAAGTTGGCTAACGGTAGGCTTAACATGGATTTTGATGATCTTAAAAAGAAGGCTCCGGGTGCAAAAATGATGATCATCAGCCACCCGCACAACCCTGGCGGCAGCGTCTGGACAAAAGATGAACTGCTCCAAATGGCAGAAATCTGTATCGAAAACAATATTTTAATCATTTCAGATGAAATCCATTCCGACCTTATTTTTAAAGGTTTTAAGCATATCCCGCTGGCATCTTTATCCAATGAAATCGCTCAAAAAACGATTACAACCAACGCTCCGTCGAAAACCTTCAACCTTGCCGGGCTTTCAACATCTTACCTGATTATTCCAAACGAAACGCTGCGCAAAACCTACAATAAAATGCTCAACGACCAGTTGCATCTAAGCATGGGCAACCTTTTTGGAAGTATTGCTTTGCAGGCAGCTTACGAAAACGGCGACGAATGGCTCGGCCAAATGCTTGGTTATGTTTGGGAAAATGTAAAATTTGTAGATGATTTTCTGAAGGCAAATGTTCCGCAAATTAAAGCCATCGTACCCGAATCAACCTATATGATCTGGCTCGATTGCCGCGAATTGGGATTAAACGGCGATGATTTAAAGAATTTCTTTATTAAGGATGCCAAAGCCGGGTTTAACGATGGCCGCGTTTTTGGCACCGGCGGCGAAGGCTTTATGCGGATAAATGTGGCTTGCCCACGGGCGATAGTTGAAAAAGTGCTTTTGCAGGTTCAGGC
>CAIYZW010000928.1 GCA_903930725.1 uncultured Bacteroidota bacterium | reverse complement strand
GAGAAAAGTTTAAACCAACCGATGTTTTTGTTTACAAAGATAAAATTTGGGTGCCTGACATGAATAACAACAAAGTAAATGTTTATGGAAAAGACACGCATGAACTGTTGTATTCCTTTCCGGATACTATCAAAAATACTCCTGGTTACCTTTACATGCCAACCAATCTTTATGTAACCGATGACAAAGTTTATGTGAGCGACATTGGCGGCTTTGACATAAAAGTTTTTAGCCTTGATGGAAAATTCCTGAAATCCATAGGAAGTCAGGGCGACAAAATAGGCCAGTTTGCCCGCCCAAAAGGCATTGCTGTTGATGACGATTTAAATCTTTTTGTTGTTGATGCCGGATTTGAGAATGTACAGATTTTTGATAAAGACGGCAATATAAGAATGTTTTTTGGAGGCCCGTACAAAGGCCGGGGCGACATGTGGCTGCCAGCCAAGGTAACCATTTCGTATGATAAGCTAAAGTTTTTTCAGAAATTTGTTGACAAGGATTTCTCCTTAAATTACCTGATTTTCGTAAGCAACCAGTATGGTCCCGACAAAATAAATGTTTATGGGGCAATTGAGCCACGCCAAATAAGAACGAAATAAATGCGCCAGGTTAAGAATGACATAGTAATTCTTGGGATTATGCTGGCGGTAAGTTTCTTTACAGGATGCTCCAATAAAACTTTGTCATTTTTCTTTGACGGTGTCCCTATCCAAAGCGATTCGCTCAATCTGGTTGCACAAAATGCAATAAAACAAACAGATAGCACTAATATTAATCAGGTTGTAGCACAGTCAAACTCACCAGCATATAGCGTGCACCAGCCCTACAAAGATAAAGATTGTAAGGCGTGCCACGATCAGAATTCAATCGGGAAGTTTGTCGAACCACAACCAGCACTTTGTTACCAATGCCACGAGGATTTTGCTAAAACCTATAAAACCTTGCATGCTCCGATCGAAGGTGGTGAATGCACCTCCTGCCACAGCCCACACATGGCATTAGCTGAGAATAATCTAAAGCGCACAGGTCAGCAACTATGTTTTTTCTGCCATGACCAGGGAGATATTCTAAAACTGGAAAGCCATGAAGGTATCGAAGACACGAATTGTACAGATTGTCACAACCCGCATGGAAGCAACGACGAACATTTATTAAACTAATAATTAGACACAAAGACATGAAAACCAGATGGTATATGATTTTTTTCTTATTATACCCTTTGGCGTGTTTTTCACAAAACGGTGATGCCTCGATGTGTAAAGTCTGGTGCCCGACATCCTTATCCGGCGGTATCAAATTAGGGGGACAATACAGGTATGAAAAAGGGGTAACCAATCAGATTTATGAATATCAAAAAAGCCCGCTGATTTATGGTGGGATTTTATTGAACTCGAGCAGCTATATCTATCACCCTAATTTATTGACGCTTGATCTTTCGGCAGAATACAATCCCGAAAAACGCCAGGATATCTATCTGGTTGTTCCCGATCAATCGGAAGTAAGAACTATAAAACGGCTGAATATCAATACTACGATGTTCAAGCAAAAGGAATTTACAATTGGTGCTTTTGCAAATTTTAACGAAAGTTATACCAATCGCGAAAACTTATCGAACTTAAAAGTCACCAGCAACAACTGGGGTACAAATCTGCTTTATGGCAACAAAATTCTTCCAGTCAGCATTAGCTACCAGGAAGGCATTACCAAAGAAAAAGAGGTACAAACCGACCGGAGTTTCAACAGCCGGCAATGTAATTTCCTTACCTCAGTTACAAAATCGTTTACATCATTGGATAACAATGAACTAAATTACTCGCATAACACATTTTCACGCATTGATTACAACTTGTTTGAAATAAAAAATGCAACCGACATTGTTAATTTGAATAATAGCATTTATTTCGACAGGAAAAGAAATTATAGTTTTACTTCAAATATTTCGGGAACAAGGCAAAAAGGATACGACAATTACAACAGCCTGCAGATTTTCGAAAATAGCACCATGAAGTTAACCAAAAGCCTTACTGCCGGCGCCAACTATTCTTTTTATAATATCGAACGGGAAATACAAAAAATCAACCAGAACAATCTTAACTTCTTTCTCAGGCATCAGCTTTTCAAAAGCCTTTTTACTGATTTAACCTTCGAATATGGCAAATTAGATCAATCGGTGTATCAGGAAATCAACAAAAAAGCCGGCATTGATTTACGTTACGAAAAAGACATCCCAAAAGGACATCTTTCGCTTTCATATAGTTTTTCGAGGCTCAATCAGAACAGAAAAAGCTCATCAGCACTGCTTCCGGTTATAAACGAACAACATATTTTGACCGATGGTCAAATTGTACTTTTAAGAAAACCATACATTGTTCAAGGTTCGGTAATTGTAAAAGATTTCACCGGTACAATAATCTATCAGGAATATTTCGACTACACACTTATCGAACGGAACAATTATAAAGAAATTCAACGGGTTCCTGGCGGTCAGATAGCCAATAATTCAGTAGTTTATGTTGATTATGTGGCCAATCAGCAGGGCTCTTACCAATTTGATTCTGATTTTCAGCGCTTCACCGCCAACATCACACTTTTCGAAAGACTTGTGGAAGTATATTATCGCTGGTCAAACCAGGATTATTCTAACATAGAAACCTCTGATTTTCAGATGATGAACTACTTTACCCAGAATATTGTTGGTAGCCGTTTCGAGTATAAATTTGCCAGTGCAGGCGTCGAGTACGATGATTACGAAAGTAACATTATCCCTTATCGCCTTTTGAGATTTTTCGCACTTCTACAGGGAAATTTTAAAAACCGCCTTTTGTTTTCCCTAAACGGAAATTTACGCAATTACAAAATGATTGATGATATGACCAATCAGCAATATTCTGATCTTTCGGGAAATGTGGCTTATTTGTTTACCCCACAAACAAAACTCAATGTCGAATTGGGATACCGTAAGCAGATAGGTTCGGGCATTGATCTGGATTTCCTTACATTCCGGAGTGAATTTACTGCCAATTACCGGCAATTGTTTTTTAAAGTCGGGGTAGAGTTTTACCAGCGTAATTACTTGAATGAAGAGGTAAATTTCGTTGGTGCAAACATTGAAGTTATCAGGAAATTTAACTGGTACAGGTAGTTCAACTGACTTAAAATTAATCTGCAATCGTTTTTAAATATCTTTCAAGATTTGCTTTCCTTGCCAAATGAAGGTTTTCAGTTAAAAGTAAAATAAAGGTTGGCAAAAAAATTCCATATCGTAACCACAATAATGGCGAAAAACTTGGACAGGTAGAAATTATACTTGAGCTTCGAAACAATCAACCATAAAATAAGGGTGTTAATAGCCAGCCCAATCATCGAAATAAAGATAAAATGCGAATACTCGATGGCTATTTCGGGGTTTGTGCTATGGAAAGTCCACATGCGGTTTAAAAAATAATTGGACGATGCTGCCGAACAAAAGCCGATAGCGTTGGCAACATATTTTGGTATCGCTAATTTCTCTTTTGTAATCCAGGTAATGCCAAAATCAACCAGCAGACCCGAAAAGCCAACAATTCCAAACTTTATAAATTTCCTGAAAAGTTCCTGCTGAAAAAATTCGAACATTAAACCCTGATTTTATCTGCAAAGAAAACGCTTTTATAAAAAACAAAAGCTGCAATATGGCTTTATCTATAAAATAAAGTTTTTTGCAGCTTTTCGCGAAAATGCTTCGCGTGAAAAATTTAAACGAAAAATTTAGAGCTGAATAATCAAAACCTCCCTTTTACCCTCGCGGATTACGTCAACGCTTACTCGCTGACCAGCTTCAAGGGACTTAAGTCGACCCATATATTCGTAAATATTTGTAACCGGTTTTCCATCAATAGCAACAATTTTGTCGCCTTTTTTTATTCCGCCAACTTCAGCAGGGCCTCCTTTGCGGGTGCCATCAACCCCCAGTCCATCATTCTCCGATGAAGTTACGTCGGGCATTATTCCCAAAGTGACCTTGAAATTATAGCCGCCCTTTGCCTGGTTTTTCGGGCCTGCCTCTTTATAACTGAGCAAATCCTGACGATTGGCAATTTCCATTACAAGCTGGTCAGCAAGTTGAACAATCATTGCCTCGCCCTCTTCATTGATTGTTTCCGGTTTATCGAAAGGTGTGTGATAATCTTCGTGGGCACCGGAGGTAAAATAAAATACCGGAATATTTGAGGTGTAAAATGCTGCATGATCAGATGGGCCGTAACCTTCGGGAGAGTATTTCATCACCAGTCTTGTTTTCGGCACAAGATTGTTGAGTATTTCCTCTGATTCGCCGGAAGTGCCAGTACCACCAACTGTTATACTATTATTTTCCTTCAACCGGCCAATCATATCAAAATTTATCATGGCATCAATGTTCTTTATTGGCACCAGGGGATTTTCGGTAAAGTATTTTGAACCGACCAAACCCATTTCTTCGGCGCCAAAGGCAACAAAAATGATGCTTCTTTGAATGTTCGCTTTTTCGGAGGCCAGTTTTTCGGCAATTTCGATAACCCCTGAAACCCCTGAAGCATTATCGTCAGCGCCATAATGGGAAGCAACAGTGTCAGGCATTCTTGAGCCTGAGCCAGGGCCACCCAATCCAAGGTGGTCGTAATGCGCACCAATTACAATGAATTGATCTTTTAATAATGGATTGCTGCCATCAATGATAGCTACCACATTTTGAGTTTTAACCTTCATTTGAATAATGTCGGTTTGAGCAAAAACCGCAACTCCTGATTCGAAACTATTGGAAGTCTGGGTGCTGATCAGGTCTGATTCGATCTGAGCAAGCGTTTTTCCGGCAGAAG
>CAIYZW010000927.1 GCA_903930725.1 uncultured Bacteroidota bacterium | reverse complement strand
GTAAATTTATTGGACGAATATTCGAAAACCGCGATGTTTTTGGTGAGCGATGCAAGGTCGGCATTGATGGTTACGATGTTGGGCCTGGGTGGTTTCTGGTTGAGTTTAACCGGCAACTGATAAGCCAGTAAATCGCCCTTGCCTTTGTCTTCGCGCAGGTCGAGCAGCACCGGTAGATTCCCGGCAGTAACAACCCTTTTGTTTGGACTAAGCGTAATAAAGATTTCGCGCACCTCGCCCGGATTGAGGGTCCCAAGCATGCCGGAATTGTCGCGCAGGAAAATGTTGTTGTCGTTGGTCGAAACCGAATATCTTGTATTAGTCGAGATTCCCTGACCGGTATTTTGAACCACGATTTTTGCCTTCACCATTTCGCCGGCCTGCAACTGCCCGTCTTCGGTGATAGCGGCAGTACCTTCGCCTGCATCGAGGATTTCGATTCCAGAAAAGGAGAGTTTTGCGTGCTGGTATTCAAAAGTCTGAAGTTTCAGAAAAGCGGGGTCCATGTCGTAGCCGTATTTTTCGGCAACTTTGATTTCGATTTTATGATCGGTGGTGGCGAGGTTTATGTCGGTGCTGATGGGGAAAACGACTTTTTGGGTTTCGCCGGGTCTCAACAGCGCGATTTGTTGCTCTTTGCCGATGATCAGGCTTTTGGCTGGCTTATCGTCAACCAGCGAAACCCGCAGATCGTAAGCATTTCCTTTGCCCTGGTTTGTAACCGTGATGGTGATTCTGGCATTTTCGCCGGCTTCCAGAATCCCGTTGCCGTTGTCATCTTTAAAAGATAAATCGGCAAAAAGGTTGGGCGGCAAACCACGTGTCGAGATAAACTTAACATCTGACATTGCAACCAGCACATCGGCTCCCGGCGGTGGGTTGATGATGATTTGCTTCGGCTTAATGCTTTTTGCGTTTTTAGCACTCTTATTGAGCAGGAAATAATTCACACCCCAGGCCACAGCGCTAACACCGAGGCAAGACAAGGAATAGGTGCGGAAAGCTTTTGCATCGTCATAAAACTGCTGAGCCTTTGCAGGATCGCTTTCGGCGGCATAGCTGTCCAGGTTTGAGGCAGCTTTGCCATTAAAAACGATGGCTCCGGCAATTCCGGCATAGCCGATGGCGCCGAGGTATAGTTTGTTGCTTCCGCCAACCTGCTTATGTCCGGCTCCGGGAAAGAGCGTGGAATAGCCGTAAGCCTTGCCATAGCTCATGTTTGGCTGCCGCATGGCATAAATATCAATCTGGATTTTTCCCTCCACCACCACCCCATCGCGGGAAGTAAACCAGGTGAGTTTATGGTTGGATGAAGGGGCTACATTTTCGATGTCGCCTTCCAGCGAATTCACTTCCAGACGCTTTCCTTCAAAAGTTTTGGGTACAATCCAAACCATAAACCGGTCGGCAGGATCGCAGTTTTGGAAACCATAACTGATTTCGACACGGTCGGTTACAAACTCAAAATCTTTGATGAAGATGCTGGCTTTTTTAAGTTGCGCGAACGAAGCTGCTGCTGATAGAATCAGAAAGGAGCAAAAGAATAAGGTTTTTCTCATGGTTGAGGTATTTTATTTAAAGAGATCATTTGCTGAAACCGGTATCAAAGGTAAAGGAAATTTTTTTGTTGGGAAGGGGGAATTTCTTTTTCAAAAAGGAGATTTTACGTTCGTTTCTAAAAAACAATATTGTGTGGGGGCAGTAAAAAATCTACCTGGTGCAGTATAAAACCTGTTTGGTTTCACCATTAGAACAGCCATTCCAAAAACACCAAAAAAGGCCTCATTCCGATGAATGAAGCCTTTTTTGTAGCTTGAACTATTTTTAATGTGGAATTTACTTTTTAGCTTTATCCGTGAATTCCTTCAATTTATTGTTGTTAACAAAGGCCAATACCAGGATAACAAATAAAATGGCCATGGTATAATAAACAAAAGCTGGTATTGGCACCGGGTCGCCCGAGGCATAAGAATGAAGCCCTGACAGGTAATAATTTACGCCGAAATAGGTCATAAGCACCGAGCTGAATCCCAGTACAGCCAAGGCATTAAATAAGTACCGCCCTACTGCTCCGGGTATAAAATTAAGATGGCCGATTATAGCGTAAACCAACACTGTTACCAGCGCCCAGGTTTCCTTGGGGTCCCATCCCCAGTAACGTCCCCAGGATTCGTTTGCCCAAACGCCACCTAAAAACGTTCCTATCGTAAGCATATACAAACCAATGGTAAGCGTGGCTTCGATGGTAAACGAAATTTCGCGGATGGTCAGGTCAAAGCTTTTGAGGTTCTTCTTATTTTGGAAAATCATCAGCATCAGGTTAAATAAACCGAGTATGGCGCCGAGGCCAAAAAATCCATAACTCGAGGTAATAATAGCAACGTGTATGGTGAGCCAAACCGACTTCAATACCGGTACCAGATTGGTTACTTCGGGATTCATCCAGTTAAGGTGTGCCACCATCAGCGTAAGCGAGGCAAGTACGGTTGTTGCAGCAAGTGCAATATTCGATTTCTTAACCAAAATAAATCCTGCCAGCATGGTTGCCCACGAAATAAATACCATTGATTCGTAGCCGTTGCTCATTGGGGCATGTCCGGAAATATACCAGCGGGCAGCCATGCCAAGTGTTTGCATAAGAAAAGCAACCGACAGAATCCCGATAAATATCTTGTTGAGAAGATCAATCTTAACTTTTGGCTGAACAAGATTTACGAAAAGTAATACCAAAAACAGAACTCCAAACAGACCGTAAAATTTAAAAAGGCGTTCAAAAATATCAGCTTTATTATAAAGCATCTCTATTTTGAGTTTGCTGTTTGAGGCCAGAAAGTGTCCGGCATATTTATTCTGGTACATTTTAATACCGTTAACAATCTGATCGGCTCCCGAATAATTACCATTGATGAATGCCTCATTTAAGGCTTCGACATAAAGTGACGCTGCGTTTTTGATAAAGATACTATCCTGAGCGGGAACATCTTCCACTTCGTCGGCTGGCTTGAACCATTTGCCATTTGGATCGTTGCTTTTTGGGAAAAAAGTTAAATAGGATCCTGAATAGACGAGGTAAAAAACATTTACTTTTTCATCAGCTTTAATAATTTCTTTATCGAGCCTGGTTTGATCGGCAGGTTTCTTTTTATAAGCTTCATCCACAAGCTCACCAAGCAAATAGTTGTTATTGTGACCTTTATCAAAGAAATCAGTGAACGCAGCGTAATTGCTGTTGATGTTCAGTATTTTCTGTAAATCTTTGTTGGTTACTTTAATGAGAGGTGCATTACGCCATACTTCTGGCTGCGAGAAGATTCCAATAAAAACCTGGTCGGAATTTAAACCCTCCCAGGTACTTTTTCCCGAAAACTTCCTGAGTAGTTTGCTGCTGAGCGTGTTTACGGGCTCAAGCCGACCGTTGGTACCCAGGGCAATGATGCTTGCAAATTTTGCCGCATGATCTTTATCAACAACATCTATTTTAACGCCGTTTACAACCTTTGTTTCGTTGGCACCAAAAGTGGTAGCCGAGATCAACATCAGCGGAAGTAGCATTGAAACGATGGCTGAAGTCCTTTTTGACCGTGTTTCGCCAATTTTCCTGAGGGTGTGGCTAAACCTGCTTCTTTTGCTGAAAAGGGCAAAAATCATCGCAAACGACATCAAAGCATAACCAAAATAACTAACTGCGGTTCCCAACCCATCATGATTTACCGAGAGGATTGTGCCCTTTTCATCGTTATCGTAGGAAGACTGATAAAAACGGTAACCACGGTGCTTTAAAATATGGTTCATGTAAATCCTGAAGTCGGTTTTTTTATTCTGGGATTCATCAATGAGCGTTACTTCGCTGGCATAAGATGAAGGGCTTTTTGAACCTGGATAGCGTTCGAGGATAAATTTGTTGAGTTTAATTTTAAAAGGAAGCGATATCAGAATGGAACCATAAGAAAAATTCACCCATTGACCGGCAATTTTAACAGCAGTTGTTTCGCCAACCGTACCACTTTCGCCCCAAACAACAACTTCTTTTCGTTCGTTTCCAGATTTTACCTCCAGAACAAGCGCATTGGAGCCATCAGTTTGAACACCTTTTGGCGACCGTACTGGCCTTATGGCAGCACTCGATTCGAATTGGTTTACAACCAGATTTATTCCGCCAAGATTGTAAATCTGTCGGGGAAGAAACGGGGTAATCTGTCCTGCTCCAATGGTATCGCCGGCCTGACCGCTCATGCTCATCGAAATAATATCGAAGGGAGCCACCAGGAAAAGTGAGCCATTTTGCATAATTATGTTGGCCGTATTTAAAGCCTGAACGCTGTTAAAAGTAATGTTGAAATTGCCCAGATTAGCCGTCTCGCTTTCTTTTAACGTAATTGATCTCCGGTTCATTCCTTCCATAACCATCATCGAAACTACCGGAAAACCTTCGGGAGCTTTGATGATTTCGACCGTGGCGTTTGGTACAAAATCGAGGGTATTCACCTGGAATTCCTGATTATTGGCATCAAACGAAATGAAGGGCGAGGTTTGCCATAATCCGCCATCAGAACGGGTTTTCTTACACTCACCGACTGTCCGTTTTCCTCAAACTTTGCCGAAATATAGGTCTGATCCGAAACAATAAAATTGGAATCGAGACCCTGCCTGATGTGCATTGATCCTTCAAATCCGAAGTAGCGAGTAATACCAGCACCTATTAAAATGATGATAAATGAAATGTGAAAGAAAAAAATGACATACTTTTTATTGGCCCAAAGTTTTTTTACAATGAGGCTGCCACAAAGGTTAACTGCCAGGAGAACAAGTAGTATCTCAAACCAGAATGCTTTGTAAACTGCAATTTGTGCAGCGGTTGTTCCAAAATCGTTTTCGATAATTGTTGCGAAGCCCGCCGAAAAAGCGAAAATTAACAACAAGACTACTGTTAACTCCATCGAAAACAATGAATTAATAATTTTTTTCATCGAATATTAAGATGTTTTATGATTAAAAAAATGACACAATTTAGGGCGGCAAATATACAAATGAAACTATTGTAATATGTTTAAAATATTACTATTAACGGAGTTTTAACATTGATTTTGTTTTTAACCCAAAAAGCGGGATTTCGCCGGCAACCTGCCTAAATGATCAGATGGAAAGCCTTTTTCGGGATATTCCATAAACGATGGCACTGGTAACAAGCATGATAGCGACAAACCATAAAATGAGCTGAAATAATGTTTGCGTCCGGTAAATTTCGGTGGCAATATTGCCAATAATCAGCCATTGAACGACATAAAAGATTGTCACATTTTTTCCGACCCATCGCAGGTAAGCAAAAACATCTGAGTTCCCGAAAAACTGATCAAGATGTCCGAAAAGAATGAACCAGAAAGCCAGAAAAGCCAGTGTCCATAAAACAAAAACGATGTCGTGGTGATAATAAACTTCGAGGATAGATGAAATGCGAAGACCAAAACCGAAAGTGAAAGCCAGCAACAAAATTAAGGCCGCCAAAAGATAGTGAGTGGCTTTTGACGACAAAGCCGGCAGGAGATTCTTTTTAACTGCAAGCCGTAACGAAAAACCCGTCAAAACATAAGCCATCCAGGGGAAAATCGGGAAATACGACCATGGAAAAAATCCGCCAAAATATGGAAGTACGTATTTTAATAGTTGGTTTTCACCCGAATATTCGGGCAAATACTTGTTGAGGCCACCAAAAATTAAAATAGCCAGGAGCCAAAACAACAATTTTTCGTCGAAAACAAGTTTAAGAAGCGAAATTAAAATGATGCTGAAACCCGCCAGGAACAAGATATCCACACCAAAAATATACTGCCAGGGATTAATATCCAGGTTTCCCT
>CAIYZW010000926.1 GCA_903930725.1 uncultured Bacteroidota bacterium | reverse complement strand
TGTTAACTACGAAAATATCCCAAATAAATCAGTTTTAGGGCTTGACATTTACCAGTACAGCACGGGATATGGGGTTTTGGAGCAGGCATTGATCCCGTTTTTGTTTACCCGGTTCATGGAAACCACTATTGATCAATGTTTTGCAAACCATAAATACATTTTCCAAAAATACGATCCTAAAAAAATCAGAGATCATTTTATCAGCACAGGCGATGGCGGCTTTTTCATTTTCGACACACCACTTCATTCACTGCTTTTTGCCATCAATTTTGCAGTGGTTTTACGCGTTTACAATGCTTTTCATTTTTACCCAAAACTTCGACGCATTATTGGTAGCATAAATCTAAGATATGCAATTACTTACGATAAAGTTTACAAGTTTGGTGATAACTATTTTGGCCGTGCACTTATCAACAATGCCCGCATTTTACAACGCGACAATCTTAATCGCTGCCTCATTGACCAAAACGTAAATGCCTGGTTTTTAGTAAATATTGGTGGTATCGAAAACCTTCAGGTTATCACAACTTCCGAGATCTGCAACATCCACGAGTTTATTGACGATTATAATTGCACTATCCTGGATGAGGAATCAGATGAAATTTTTGGGATCATCGAAAAACGAACCTATGGAATTATTAACTCCGACATTCTGAAAATTGGAAAAATCCAATCCAAATACACCGAATTGAATATATATCTCCTTCATTTACAGGTATCTTTAAAGCTTGTAAATGACGACGATCCTGAACAAAAGAAGGTTTTCACGATCAGTCTTGGAAATTTGAATACAGCAGGAATCTAAAAGTAGCATGAAGTCTTCCAAAGTTCCAATTTTCTCCCGCCAAAGCGGGATTTCGGCTAACGCCCCAACATTCCATTTTTCCATTCTTTCAACATTCCATTCTTCCAATTTTCCAACATTCCAATCTTCCTAAATAATTAATAATCAAACAAATTCAACATTATGACAAAAGAAACCGCCATAAAATTGTTTGAATCGAAGCAGGTTCGGACAATTTGGAACGCCGACGAAGAAAAATGGTATTTTTCGATCGTGGATATTGTCGGAATATTATCCGAAAGTATTGACGCCCAAGCTTATTGGCGTAAATTGAAACAGCGCCTTAAGGAAGAAGGAAATGAAACCGTGACGAATTGTCACGCATTGAAAATGGAGGCAGCGGATGGGAAAATGCGGTTAACAGATGTGGCTGATACCGAGCAGCTTTTGCGATTAATCCAGTCAATCCCCTCAAAAAAGGCAGAGCCGTTTAAACAATGGCTTGCCAGTGTTGGAAGCCAACGAATTGACGAGATTGAAGACCCGGAAAAAGGTTTTGATCGGTTGATGGAAACTTATTTACGCAAAGGCTATTCAAAAGAATGGATTAACCAGCGTTTGAAAAGCATTGAGGTAAGGAAAGATCTTACCGACGAATGGGACAATCGTGGCGTACAAAAAGGGCAGGAATACGCCATACTTACCGATGAAATTACAAAAGCCTGGAGTGGCTTCACTACAAAGGATTACAAAGCTTTTAAAGACCTTAAAAAGGAAAGCCTTCGTGATAACATGACTAACCTTGAGTTAGTTTTAAATATGCTTGCCGAGGCTACCACCACCGAAATTTCGAAGGAGAAAAAACCTGAAACCTTTAAAGCCAGCCGCAAAATTGCAAAACAGGGCGGTACAATTGCAGGAAATGCACGTAGAGAAATTGAAGAAAAGACAGGAAAAAAGGTCATTTCTAAACTAAATGCCAGGCAGTTAGCTCAAAAAAAGAATGATCAGATTAATGATAAATCAAATATTCCGAAAATCGAGATCTAATTTAAAATATTCGTAAAATGAATTTACAACTTCAAAATAGGCTTTTTTTGGTGGGTGGGGCAACCGCTGGTTTTGGAAATGCCCTCTCCAGGTCGTTGATTGCCGAAGGCGCCAAAATTATTGCTGTTGCGCGAAATGCTGAAAGACTTTTTGAATTTGCTTCTGAATTCCCTCAAAATGTCGAAGCCATTAATGGCGATATTACCGACCCGGAAATCATTGGTGAAATTGTTGATTATGTTGGCGACATGCGATTGGATGGCATGGTTGTAAATGCTGGCGGGCCACCGGCAAAATCGCTTTTGGAATCAAACCTTGAAGATTGGGATACGGCCTATTTTTCGGTGTTACGATGGAAAGTGGATTTGGTAAAAGCTTTTTTGCCAAAATTCCAACAACAAAAATATGGCCGGATGCTTTTTATCGAAAGTATTTCGGTAAAACAGCCGGTCGAAAACCTGGTACTGAGTAATTCTTTCAGGCTTGCAGTTGTGGGTTTTGTAAAAACACTTTCCCAGGAGGTTGCAAAAGAAGGAATTACTGCAAATATCCTGGCACCGGGCTTTCACGATACCGAAGCCGTAAAAAGGGTTTTAAACAAAAAAGCTGAAGTGAGCGGGCTTTCTTATCAGGAAGCTCAGCATTTAATGGAAAAAACAATACCTGTCGGCCGAATGGGGCAACCCAACGAATTTGCATCGCTTGCTACCTGGCTGCTGTCGCCACTTTCGGGTTATGTTACAGGGCAAACCATAAGCGTGGATGGTGGGGTGATAATGGGGTGTTTTGGTTGAGATTTCTAATGAGTCAATTTAGAACGATCAATACCGGAATTTTAACTTAACCCGATCAATCTTTAAAATTTTTACATTCGGGAAAAGTAATTTCAATAGCTTCATTAATTTTTACCAGATAAGCCTTCCCCGGCAGTAATTGTGTTAGTGTAAACACCTGATTTAATGGCCAAAATAATTTGTTTCCGGCAATTTCCTTGACAATTTCTAATTTGCTGAAATCTATCCCAAAAAGTGCTTCAATCCCGACAGGACATTCCGATAAAACCGGTAAAATTGACCAGCCTGCAGGCAATTGAATCGTTTTATTATCAATTGGTAACCCAATGATATTCAATTGATTTGATGAATTTATTTTTAAAAAATATCCAGAGTATGAATCCCAGTCTTCAAGCGTAAAAACCTGTCCATCCGGCCAATAAATCCCTGAGAAATTCGAAAGTATCTCGATGTCGGAATTTAGATTATTAAGGATCGAATCCAGGGTAACATCTTTGGGAGCAAGGTACGACGAAATGCCCGTCCATCCGGTGTTTAGATTTATTTGTTGAGATTGCAGTGGTTGTTTTGCCCAAATTTTAAATGCTAGATCGGCGGTTAGATTTTGGATCTCGAGAATCAGTTTTCCATCGGTTCCAACTGTTTTTGACGATATTTCGATAGGCAAAGTAGCTTCATGCCAGCTATCCCAAATTTCGACGGTTACTTCACCAGGCAAAAGGCCATTGATTACAATTTCACCACTTTCCGGTTCAGGATTGCCGTTTTGAACCACATTTTTCCAGGTATGATTTTTATTCTGAACCCAAAAATGAGCGGCATTTCCGGAAGTTTGCTGTTGTCCCCAGACCCGTAATTGAGGGTTTGAAATAATTCTGTTCAATGGAATATATTGCCCGTTATTTAGTGGAATATCCTGCATGAAAGCCATGTAGGATTTATAGCGGTGGTGAAGGCTGTTGTTGATTATGTTTGAGTTGTTCCAGATAAAAGACGTCGAGCCGCCATGGTTGATGTGTCCCCAGTTAAAATTGTGAAGCCAGACGCCCGCTGTGTCAAGTGCCAAAAGTGGGTCAGGTGATTGGTCACCCGGCTGGTCGAGGTCCATTTCGGCATGAATCATGGGTTTGTTTCGGGTTGGATCATTAAATACAAAATCGGAATAGGCATAAACTGCTGCTGCCGCATCATCTTTTAATTGCTCCCTTGAATAAACCTCACCATCAATTTCGTATTCGTCAATCCAGCCGGTGGTCATAACGTACGCGTGAATGTCGGAATAATCAGCTTTAGAATTTGCCCAATATTCGGGCTGCCAGGTTGCCCAGAAAGAGGTGCTTGTCATTCGTGGATAAGGGCTGTTATTATCAAAATATTCCGCCATATCATCCATCAAACCGGTGTACGAGCCGGGAGCACCTTCATTTACAAGTTCCCACGAATGGACAGAAGTTGCGTAACCCCAGCGGGCAATAAGATAACGCCAGTAATATTCGTAAAGGCGGTGAAGTTTTGAGCCTTTTGGTGGGGCAAATTCGCCGTTATTTTCGGTAACCATACCTGTGAGCGGCTCAATGTGATTTAGAATCCAATCGTTTTTTTCGAGAATTGGGATTTTGAAGTAAACATTCTTTTCGGCTGCTTTTTCGATGACATCATCAAAATAGCGACACTCGATGGGATCGAGGTAATAATGAACATTTGCGGAAGCTTTTGCAAGGATATTTGCCGAAAGCGAACCATCTGCAAATACTTCCTGCACAGTCATCTGGTCAACATAAACTTCGCCTGAAATGTTGTTTTGTAAAACGAGGTAAATGTTCGGAAGCCTGGTTTCCCCGGCATTGGAGGTATAATTTCCAACCAAATAAACCCAATTATTATTTCCTTTTAAGAAACCGCTGATTACCTCGCCAACACCGGGATTTACAGCTTCCTGACCAAGCCAGCCACCGGTTTTCATCACCAGTCCACCATCACCTATGAGATTCATGGTTTTTACCCTTGCAATA
>CAIYZW010000925.1 GCA_903930725.1 uncultured Bacteroidota bacterium | reverse complement strand
TAATCTTTTGAGTATAGTCAACACCAATCTGGGCAATTTTTGATTCAATTTGCTTACTATCAGTTCCCGGTTTGAGCAACAGATAACTGTACCAGCCATTATAGCCATATTCCCAACTGGTGACCTGTTTTTTCAAAACGTAAGCATTCGGGTTTTTAATAATTTCGGTGCCCGTTACATCATCCCAGTTTTGGTAATAGTGATAGTAGGTCTGGAGACTAAGTAACATATCAAATGAAATATGAGAATTCGATGGAAGATCTTTATAAACGCCAGTAACACAGAAACGCCAGCCCTGACATACTTTAAACCATTTCCCGACAGCATTTGTTGTTCCAAACAGACTCAGGGCTGCCGATTCTGAAATGACCGAGGAATAGAGCGGAATTAAAGGATTATCTGTTCTAACATCAATGTAGTCGAGTTTAAAAACACTTTGAAAGGTTGAGTCGGCTACATACATCTGAATGTCAGCAATCTGGTTATCTTCATTGTAAACAGTCACAACATCCTTAAAAAGTTGTGTGCTGCCAATCACTTCCGGTACTTTCTCTTTTAAGACAGGAGCCATGCCACCAAGTGTCCGGGCGCTATTAAAACTTAGTTCCCCATTTTGATAACGTGTATAGCTGATCCGGTAAATGTTATCGGCATTTTTCCAGTTATTATCGTAGCTGTACTCATGCGCCACATGCATAAGTATCAAAATAGAGGATGCCAGCCCAACAGCCAGTCCGGAAATATTTATTAATGAAAGTGATTTATGCTTAAAGAAGTTTCTTGATGATATTTTCCAGTTTGCAGAGTTCATTTGTAATTTGGTCCTTATGTATATTTAAAATCCCGGGAGACGACCAAAATTAGAAAATTCCCCCAAATATCTTTGTTACTATAAAAATTCGGATGTCATTGCCACAGTTGGCTGGCTAAAAGGAGCATCTGCATTTTACGAAATTCATCACCTAATTCGTTAGCCCTTCTATACAAAACCCTGCAAGACATTGATCTTGCAGGGTTTATGATTATGACACAAATCCTGTTTACCTGAATAATTTTCCGTTACCCGGCTCTAATTTATATGGTTCACAGGAATTTACCTATTCCTGTTCACCTGAGAGGTTTAACAGCAACTTCCTTAAAATATACGGTTGAAAGAGAATCATGATTTTGCAGTCCCATATAACCTGATTCTGGTCTGGGTCCACGCTCCGGTTCGAAATCTCTCGATTTTGGCTGAACCGCAT
Organism: uncultured Bacteroidota bacterium; assembly: GCA_903930725.1. Lineage (GTDB taxonomy): Bacteria > Bacteroidota > Bacteroidia > Bacteroidales > 4484-276 > CAJATL01. The sequence goes on along the minus strand of CAIYZW010000925.1, from coordinate 1,348 downwards.
CTCCCTCCTTAAAATCAGTTACCTTTACTCCATTAATTGTCACAATGGTTCTTTGCCCATCGAGTGTAATCTCCATAGTATTCCATTCTCCAGTTTTATTTTGTGGATGGGCCATTGCTTTTGTAAGTGAATACAAAACTCCTGAGCAGTGATACTCGCCTCCTACATGCCTGGTCCCATTGTCAATCTGTACTTCATAACCTTTATTTACTGCATACCATTCATCATTCGGTTTTTCAGGTATTCTTATGAAAACTCCCGAATTGCAGTCATTGTCTTTTACGTTATAAACAACCCTGATAACAGTATTGCTGAATTTCTCAGCAGGATAGAGGATCATGCCCATCCCTCCTACTGTTTTAAGCAGACCATCTTCGACAACAAAATTACCGGGTCCTACCTGTTCCCAGCCTGTTAAATCCTTGCCATTGAAAAGCTGACGCCATTTCTTCTCCTGGTTAGAGCAGGAAATCAGAAAAACCCCAAGGAATAAAACCAAAAGATATTTTTTCATAGGTACACAAATTGATGTCCTCCAATTTAAGAAATTTCAGGAAAAAATGAGGGGCGACTCTGGAAAATAATTTTTGACTTTCAGTAATAAATAATAAAGAGATAATATAAGAGTAGACAGAAACAATGCCAAATATTGCAGAGCCATTTATTCCGTAACAACACACCTAAATTTTCTTAAAAGTATAGGTTATAGTGTAATGATTTATATTATCTGGTGTGATATCTGACAGAAGCACCAACATTTCATCAGTCAGATATTTTATAATATAAGAACCACATTTTCACTGGTATTCATAACCAGGAATGTTTCACCAGCATTTAAGTCCCAGGTGCCTGTAGCCTGAATCTGAGGATCATCAGAAATCCATCAGTTGTTTGTCATTACTAAATTACAAAAACAAACTGTATGGAATTTTGTTAGTAAATAAGATAATTTTACCGATAACCATTTGAGTGATCGCATCGGGAAGATGAATTATTTAACTTAGACAACTAAGGACAATGAAAAAAATTACAGCAAGTGTCCTCATAACGTTTTCTTCAATTTTATTGGGTGTTTACACCCTTTCTCAGGAAAATGTTAATCCGTCAGGTAAACTTCCAGTCAATAACATTAATGCTTACATCAGCTTAGTTGAATATAATATCAACTACGAGCGAAAAATTTTCGAACTTCCTAAATCCTTTACCAATCTGAGGATGGGGTTTGGTATAATTAATTCCAGTTTTGACGGAGGATATTATTATAATTCGTCATTAGTCCATCTTCTCGGGAAAAAGAACTCACATCTTGAACTAAATCTGGGATTAAAATACGCTGTGCAGAAAGGAT
>CAIYZW010000924.1 GCA_903930725.1 uncultured Bacteroidota bacterium | reverse complement strand
CATACGAGTCTGGCGATGTTATGTATTGAAAAACTGAATGTTATGTGACAGATTCAGGAACAATCCGGCCACCAAATATTTTAAGGATTTCGATAAGAATGCGGTGAGGAAAGAGGAATTTCCATGTGAAACGCTCGTTTTGCGGAATAATATTACCTCATAATTCCACATCTGAGTATTTTAAGATAAGAAATCTTTCAGGTTCATCCAGCGGATACATTTGCGTGAAGTTTCGAAGCCTTTGTCAAAAGAAAGGATCAAATTGGATTAACCAAATAATGTCAAATTAGGTTGGTTATTAGAAATTTGCCGGATTATAACCGAACAAACCACACTTTCTGCCAATAGTTTCGATTATAATCGAATAAAATCACAATTCATTCCCTATTTCAACTTTACCCTTGCAGCAATCCTTGTGGCAAAAGTTACAAAACCAACCACAGTAACGGAACTTAACGGCATCAGGATAGCAGCAATGATGGGTGACAACAAACCCTGCACTGCAAAAGCAAGACCTACAAGGTTGTAAATAATCGAGATAAAATAGCTGGCTTTTACAATGTTGAGTGAAATCTCTGAAAACCTGATAAATTTTACGAGATCAGCAAAGCGACCTGATTCGAGAATGGCATCGCAGGCAGGCGAAAACTGGTAAATATCATCGGCAATCGAAATGCCAACATCGCTCGCATTAAGGGCACCGGCGTCATTAAGGCCATCGCCGATCATCAGCACGTGCTTATGCTGCTTTTTCAATTTATTGATGTACTCAAGCTTGTCGTTTGGCGACTGCCGGAAAAATAATCTTTCCTGGTTTTGGAACAAACGTCCAAGTTTCACTCTGTCAGCATCATTATCTCCGGACAAAACATGCAATTCATAGTTAGGGATCAAGGTTTCGATAACCGCATCAATTCCTTCACGATACTTGCTTTCGATAGTAAAACGAGCCTTAAAAACGTCATCAACCGAAACAAAAACTTCCGAAGCCGCTGTTTCGGCATATTCGCCTTCGTGCTGGATAAAATCCATCGAACCTACTTTTAAATGCAAGCCGTCAACGGTTCCTTTGATTCCGGATGCAGGAATTTCCATAAAATTCTCCACTTCATCAATATGATCAGAATCCAGGAAATCAAAAACAGCCATACTCAGCGGGTGAGCCGACTGTCGTGCCAGCGACTTTACGGCGATGGTTTCGGCTGGCGAAAGATGCCCATCGGTGAGCGCAACATTTTTGGAGCGGTTGTGTGTAATTGTGCCTGTTTTATCGAAAACCACAGTGTCAATTTTTGTGATTCGTTCGACAACGCCGGTATTTTTGAGATAAAAACCCTTGCCACCGAAAATTCGCATGGTTGTTCCAAACGAAAACGGCATCGAAAGGGCAACTGCACACGGGCAGGCCACAATTAATACCGAGGTAAAAGCCATTAAAGCTATCGAAGGATCGGTAAAATACCAGTAAATTGCAGTTATCGTCGCGATAATCAAAACAACGATTGTAAATTTCCTGCTGAGTTTATCGAGCAGAGTCACAATACGTGAAGTAGCTTTATGGGCATCAGTATTTTGGTTCCACAACTGGGTAAGCTGACTCTGCGCAACATCTTTTGTGATGATCACCTGAATGGCGCTGCCAATTTGCTTTCCTCCGGCAAACAATACATCCCCTTCTTTTTTATTTACCGGGAGCGATTCGCCCGTTACAAATGAATAATCAATAAATCCATGACCTTTTTTAAGCACTCCGTCAGCGGGGATAAGCTCCTGGTTCCTGATTAATATAATATCGCCGGGGACAAGATTTTTTAAAGGAGTGCTCTCTTCGCCTTGTTTGGTGATTTTTGTAACAGCCACCGGAAAGTAGGATTTGTAATCCCGGTCGAAAGCCAGGCTTTGATAGGTTTTATCCTGGTACCATTTTCCGATAAGCAGGAAAAAGATAAAGCCTGCCAGCGAATCAAGGTAACCCGGACCTCCAAAAGCAAGAATTTCGTAATAGCTTTGCGCTGCAAGTGCGATAATCCCGAGCGTAATGGGCAAATCAATAT
>CAIYZW010000923.1 GCA_903930725.1 uncultured Bacteroidota bacterium | reverse complement strand
TGAGTGGAGCGACCCTCCACAGCAGGTTTATGATGCGCTGATGACCCATCCGAAATTTAAAAAGAATTTCAGTATGCATCCAAAAAATGAAGTTTCGGTTTCGACCCGTATTTTTACAAAAAAACACACCGAACGCATCCTTCGCGCAGCTTTTGAACACGCCAAAAATTATGGTTATAAATCGGTTACACTTTGCGAAAAGCCAAATGTTATCCGCGAAACCAGCGGTATGATGTACAAAATGGCAAAAGAAATGCAAAAGGCCGATTATCCTCAAATCCCGCTCTGGAATACCAACATTGACGCACAAATGATGTGGCTCACCAAAAACCCCGAAGATTACGGCGTAATCGTTGCCGGAAATATGTTTGGCGACATTGCCTCCGATGGTTTTGCCGGTTTGATTGGTGGACTTGGTTTTGCGGCTTCTGCCCAGTACAACCCTGATTCTGGCGTTGGTGTTTTTGAACCTACCCACGGCTCAGCTCCAAAATATGCCGATTTCCCGGTTTCGATTGTTAACCCGATTGCCATGGTCGAATCTGCCTGCATGATGCTTGATTTTATTGGTGAAAACGACCGTGCAAAACGTATCCGCAAAGCTGTTGCCGAAGTAGTTTCGGAAGGAAAAGTACGTACTTACGATATGTTAAAAATGACCGGCAAGGCTGATGTAGTCGAAAAAGGAGCTGCTTCAACCACACAAATGGCCGACGCAATAGTTGCTAAATTATGAAAAAGGAAGTTTTAGAACTCTGGCCCGAACTCGACTGGATTAATGGTGAAAGTCTCCGCGAGAAAACCGCAAAAACCTGGGAAATAGCCCTCGAACGCAGCGTTTTAACCGCCGCCGATTTGAATAAAATTCCATTTACCCTGTTATGCGGCCCAAATCTCAAAGTCACTTTTATGGATCATAAACGTTCGGTGGTGCACATTGCCTGTGATGCCGGAAATAAAATGAACGACATGTACCACGGCGAACTGCCGGTAAATATGGATGTTCTGATTTCGGGAGCCATCCTTGCCGATGTTGGCAAGTTGCTGGAATATGTGCTGGATGCCAACGGAAAAGCCGTTCAGGGAACGTATGGAAAATACCTGCGCCACCCGTTTTCGGGAGTTTCTCTGGCCGAAGAATGTGGTGTTCCGGTAGAAGTCTGTCACATCATTGCAACACATGCCGGCGAAGGCAACCTCGTTAAACGCACAACAGAAGCCTACGTTGTTCATCATGCCGATTTTATGACGTTTGAGCCATTCAGAGAGCGGCTTATCGTGTAAAACGCAAATCAAATCTGATTATAGAAAAACCTCCCAAGCTCATGGCTTTTGAGGTTTTTCGTTTTTGATGAATGAGTTAAGCACCGAAGAATTTATGAGGATGAAATATTTAGGTAAAACCCAGAAAAAGAGGGTTTTGCAAAGTTTCCATTTCCTTAAACTAAAAAAGGGAGCTGGCAAGGCTGCCAAACTCCCTTCTACTCCGTCGGGGTAGTCACGCTTTGGGCGTGACGACTTCCTGCTCAGTTTCTTTTAGTTTGATGAACCTAACCAATTTCCTTAAATTGAAAAAGGGAGCTGGCAAGGCTGCCAAACTCCCTTCTACTCCGTCGGGGTAGTCACGCTT
>CAIYZW010000922.1 GCA_903930725.1 uncultured Bacteroidota bacterium | reverse complement strand
CCAGGCCATTAAAAAAGCCATCGAAATTGTGCTGAATTACTACACCTACCGACGGAAGCCGAAGAACGGCGGATAATCCTTTCTATTAATCTCTCCCACCTAACCCAGTTCCTGAAAAGTAGATAAAAATACCTATTCCTCAAACAATTCGCGATGTTTGATGTAATGCCGCCATTTTTCCAAAGTCTGCTGCATATCAGCAGGCAAGGGTGTTTCGAAGAATAACTTTTGTTTGGAGTTGGGATGAACGAACCCTAGCGATTGTGCGTGTAAAGCCTGTCGCGGCAAGATTTTGTAACAATTCTGGATAAACTGTTTGTATCTGGAGTAGGTGGTTCCTTTTAAAATCTGGTCACCGCCATAACGGGCATCATTAAAAAGCGGGTGACCTATAAAGCGCATGTGTGCGCGTATCTGATGGGTCCGCCCGGTTTCGAGCGTACATTCCACCAGCGTAACATAGCCAAAACGTTCGACAACTTTGTAATGTGTAACTGCGTGTTTGCCCTGCTCTCCATCCGGGAAAACAAACATTTGAAGCCGATCTTTCGGATTTCGGGCGATATGACCGGTAATTGTTCCATCGTCTTCTTTAAAATCGCCCCAAACCAAAGCAAGATATTTCCTGTCAATTGTGTGATCGAAAAATTGCTTTCCCAGCTTTGTTTGCGCCATTTCGCTTTTGGCAATGAGCAAAACCCCCGAAGTGTCTTTATCAATGCGGTGCACCAGCGACGGAGCCATTTCTGTCTCACCTTTTTCGTTAAAATACCAGGCCAGGGCATTAAGCAGCGTTCCGGTGTAATTTCCGTGTCCGGGATGAACAACCATGCCTGCGGCTTTATTCACCACCACAATATCTTCGTCTTCAAAAATAATTTTAAAAGGAATATTTTCGGGAATAATCTCAACTTCACGGACTGGATTTGGCAATAAAATGGAGATAATGTCGCCAGGTTTTATCTTGTAGTTAGGTTTGATGGGGACCTCATTAACCAGAATGTTTCCTGCCTTTGCCGCATTCTGGATTTTGTTGCGCGAAACATTTTCGATGCGGTTGTACAGGAATTTATCAATACGTAACAAGCTCTGTTTGGGATCAACAAGGATGCGGTAATGTTCGTAAAGTTCTTCTGTTTCCTCGCTGATGTCGGGGGTAAATTCATCCATCGTATTGACCGTAAATTTATGCTGGTAAAGAAATTTTGCTGCTGTGAAAACCTGAAGTAAAGAGATTACCTCGAAATTAAAAGCTTTTCGGTCATTGACCGACCAGTGGTACTATTGTAAATCCTCACAATATAAACGCCTTTGTTGAGATATGAAAGATTGATTTGTTGCTGGTAAGGTGAGGAATATACTTTTTGGCCAAGTAAATTGAATATCTCCATCGTAGTTTGCGATAAGATTTCATCGTTTGGATCGGCAAACTGAGGTTCCAATAATCCGCCTACATATTTGAGGAACTTTATTTCGATAATTCCATCCTTTGCGGGATTGGGGAAAATCCTGAACAAATCAACATTTGCACTCTTACTTGCAGCATTTTTTGGAAGCGGAGTACCAAAAACCGGTCTGATCATCAAAGAACCTTTGTAGCTTGTACTTTCCCAATTACCTGTGGTATTATAAAAAATGTGGCTACCCGCATTGTTGGATGCATCAAAGCCAACATTTAAATTATGATCGGTTGTTTGCACCCAGCCAATATAAAATTTTCCAAGAAGTGGAAGAATATCAGGCGCAGAATCTTTGAGGAGCGGTTCAGCCAACATCTGCTTAAAGTAGCTTGTATCCCACTTAATGCATTTATCGAAATAATAGGTATGAAACCCATAAAGGTCATCTCCAAAAAGGGGCTTATCCGGTGATTCCTTCCAGATTAAATCGCCCGGCCTGCCATTTAAATCCTTCCACACTGCAAGGCTAAAATATTGTTCGTTTGCTCCCGTAAGGGTTTTGTTAAAAAATATATTGACTGCTGTGAGTGTATCACGTTTGCTGAGCGAAAACTGGTAAGCCAGTTGTGCACCAGCCGGTGTAAGGCCATAACCAAACTCAGGAGTGCCGTCATCGTAAGCATAATAATTCGAAAAATATTGCCGCATTTTCAAAGTATCAGCAAGACCTAAAACCGCATCACCTTCGAGGTAATGGGTAATGTCGAAATAAGCGCTGTCGCGGTCGCCGTAAGGCGGAAAAATCCCTTTAACCTCCGGGTAGGAAAATGGCTGATAGGTAACGAAACCATTCTGACTAAAGATATCAAGACTCCAGCTTCCACCCGTGTAATCATATACCAGATTACCGGCATCATTCCTGACTTCGTAAGTATAAACGGCAGTTTGATTGATTTTATCCAGATTACTGATAAACATTTCAAAACCACCTTTCATCACGTTGGTTGGGTCGTTGCGGTATTGCGAAAAAGGCATAGCCGAAAATTCGGTTAAAAATGATGGCGCCCGCTCAACAAAAGTGATGTCTTTGTAGGTTGTATCCGCCATACTACGGCCATGGTTGAGATAAATATAATCAACATTCCAGTAATCGCAGTTGCTTTGCCAGCTTTGAAGATTGTCGCTTGCAATGCTTGCATAGTTGTAAAAACGGAACTGGAAATCATTTCTAAAAAACCGCTCATCTTTTATCGGAATTAAAACCTGTTTAAAATAAGCGGTATCATCCCTTACCCTGAAAGTATCAAGCGACATTCCTTCGCTTGCCCAAACCCATTCCCAGGCAGTTTGCGGAACAAAAACCGAATCGCAGGGTAATTTTATTAAATCGCTCGCGTACAAAGTATCACTAACCCTTGTCCACCAGTTTTCATCGCAAGGTGATGATAATTTATCACCAGGGAAAATGGTGTCATCCGGTCCGATGAAAATGCCAACGGAAACTTCGATGGAATCAATGAACGAAAAAACCGAATCGGCCGTAAAATGGCCAAACTCCAAAACCAGCGAATCCTGGGATTGAGGATCGTTTCCTCTGCCCTGTGGCTGGTAATAAAAACTTAGATAAAGTGAATCGGCTGGTGTGATGGCTCGTTTTACAGGTTCAAAAATCGTATCAAGCCTGATGGGTTTTGATGTCAGAACATCGGCAAGAAACTGGAGCGGGTTAGCTTCCGAATAAATATTTCCTTTTGCATCAATGGCATCAAAAGTGGCAGCGCCCCAGCTTGGCGGAAAAATCGGAAAATCGGTATTAACGAAAACATTATTATCCATCCACCGGGTGGTATCAGGATAAAAACCAACCTGTTTAAAATCGTCAAAAAAAGGAAGTTTAATAGGTGCCGTGTGAACAACCTTAAATGATTTAAATTCTTTTGACGAAAGATTCTGTTTGATCACCGGATTTTCACCAAGCCCGGTAAGGAATTCCTGGCCTATCCCCGAAAGGGCAAAAACTAGATTGAGTAATATGAAAAATAAACTTTTCTTCATTGATGTACCTAATATAATGTATCAACGCTGAGGCTGGCGCTGTCGCTAACCAGGGTATCAGTTTCCATTGACCTCAGTAACTTGTCAAAATCAAAATCAAGGTCCGATCTTAACCAAAGATCAACAAAAGAACCAAAAACGAGCAAGGTGTCACGGTTTGTGGCCGGCGATTGCAGGTAAACCCTCGAATGTGCTCTGTCTTTATCGTCGTAATAGCTTATTTCTCCAGCGTTAAGCGAAGAAATATTCAGCAGGTCGCAAGCCTCCTCCTCGGTTTTTCCGATAAGAAAAGGTACCGCCACTTTTTCGGCTTCGAGACCTTTTCCCATCACCATTTGAATTGCCGTACCTTTTTGGAGTTGTGTTCCAGGTTGGATGAATGAGCCTTCGTATTTTTGATCGAGTACTGCATTCTTGGCAAAATTATCAACATATTCAAGGATTCCGATTTTCAATCCTGCCGATTTTAGGACGCTTTGTGCCTGTCGGAGCGATAAATCAACAAGGTTGGGCATAGTAACCATTTCGGGTTGCGACGACATGAT
>CAIYZW010000921.1 GCA_903930725.1 uncultured Bacteroidota bacterium | reverse complement strand
GAACATTTGCCGGGATGGTGAAGGCAGCCAGCACAGCCGCAATAGTCGCATGAACCCCGGACATCAGAAAAGCAGTCCAAAGCCCGCCAATACCGATAATTGCATAAAACATTGTATTTCTCACACCAATAAGATTACCTGCGATGAGCACAATCAGGAAAATTGCTCCAACAGCCAGGCTCATAAAATTAATATCGGAAGTATAAAAAAAGGCAATCACCAAAACGGCTCCAATGTCGTCGGCCATAGCCAGTGCGGTAAGGAATATTTTAACTGAGAAGGGAACTTTGTCGCCTAACAGATAAAGTACCCCCAGCGCAAAAGCAATATCAGTGGCCATCGGAATTCCCCAACCATTTGAAATGCTGCCGTTATTATTGAAAAACAGATAAATTGCAGCCGGAAAAACCATCCCACCAATTGCAGCAGCCAAAGGCAATATTGCTTTTTTGGGGTTACTAAGCTCGCCGGAGATAATTTCACGCTTTAATTCAAGGCCAACCACAAAGAAGAAAACCGCCATCAAACCATCGTTAATCCAGTGATGCAGGCTTTTTGAGATTTCAAATTTCCCAAAACCAACCGAAAAATTAATCTCCCAGATGTGATGAAACTCCTCCGACCAGGGCGAATTTGAAAGTATAATTGCCAGCAGCGCCGACGAAAACAAAATGATACCACTGGTGGTACTATTGTTCATGAAGCGTTTCATCGGATCAATAATCCAGATATCAACAGGTTGTTTATTTGAATAATCTGCCATACTTTGTTGCTGGTGAAATTTGCACACCACCCGACAAATTTAATGATCAAAGTCGGATAATCAATCTTTGCTTGTACAAAATGGAATATTTGGGGACAAATATCACGATAGTAACTGATTATTGCGTAGTTGCGAAATGATTTTGGATTGAATTTATGAGTTGTCGGTTTTCTGGATTAACCAGAATATTCGATACTCTTTTCTTTAATCTTGTTCTGATTTAAAGCTAATTATTTGATTTTTTTATAGTTGGGATAATAAGTCCCATTATTATCGAACCAAGTATCCCGATCGAAATGATTAAAAGTCTGGTAGGAGAATTTGCGATAAGAAAAACACAGCTTAAAGTAATCATTGCCCACATTAAAAAAATGGTGTAAAGCTTTGCCCTGCCTGTCAATCCTTTATTTTCGCGAAATTCAACAATGTAACTTCCCACAAATTTATTACTGATTAAACGGTTATAAAGCCTGTCAGAACTTCGCATGTAAAGCCCGGCTGTGAGCAACAAAAAGGGGGTTGTTGGTAATCCTGGAACAATAATTCCAACAACACCGATACACAAAGAAACTGTGCCCGCAATAATTAATATTGATTTGAATATTGTCATTATTGCTGGTTTAAAAATTTACCATTTAACAGAAGCTTGCTATTTTTAATTTTAAAATCTGTAATTTCCTTTTTAACAAAGCAATCCGAAATCAGTTCCTTTTCGACCCACCAATCGGGAACCTGGTAAACAGTGCCGGTTACAACATTTGAATTTTCCTTTTATTTCTTTTTTGGCCTGGTGCTTTAATGATTTCTTACTTTACGAGAACATTTCTACCACAAGAATGAGAAAACTTGCTGTTTATTCCTGAACCCCCATCTTTTTTTATCTTTTTTAACTTTTAAGATTATCAAAACAAATGCGTTACGCCAAAATTACTGCAATGATAGTTTTTAAACCCCTAAAGCAGCAAAGTTGCCTAAAATAAGGGCTTCGATCATTTTTGGCGAAGAAATTCCTGACAAAGAAAACCTCAAAACTTTCATACTTGTAATTAGCAGATTTGCATGAATCATTATCTTTGCGGCATGCAGGAAATGATACTTATTCTCGATTTTGGCTCCCAATACACCCAGCTCATTGCAAGGCGTGTTCGCGAACTCAATATTTATTGCGAAATCCATCCATTTAACAAAATTCCTTTTCAGAATAAAATCATTAAGGGAGTTATCCTTTCGGGAAGCCCGCATTCGGTACTCGACAAAGATGCGCCCTATCCTGATCTGGAAAGTTTTATAAAACTCCATCTTCCCATTCTTGGGGTTTGTTATGGTGCACAATTTATTGCCAAAGCCAATGGCGGCAAGGTCGAATCGTCCGAAACCCGTGAATATGGACGGGCAAATCTTGCCAAAATAAAAACAGGCCACGAACTCATGCAAGGCATGACTCCCGGCTGCCAGGTCTGGATGTCGCATGGTGATACCATTTTAAGCCTGCCAAGTGATTATGAAATTATTGCAAGTACCGCCGATGTTGAAGTTGCGGGTTATCAGGCCGGGCATCAAAAAATATATGGCATCCAGTTTCATCCGGAGGTTTATCACTCGACGGAAGGAATGGTTTTACTTAAAAATTTTGTGGTAAATATTTGCGGCTGCCGTCAGGACTGGACTCCGGATTCGTTTGTTGAAACTACAGTTGCAGCTTTGAAACAAAAACTTGGCAACGATAAAGTTGTTTTAGGTTTGTCGGGAGGCGTTGATTCGTCAGTGGCGGCTTTGCTTCTACACCAGGCCATCGGAAAACAGTTGCATTGTATTTTTGTAG
>CAIYZW010000920.1 GCA_903930725.1 uncultured Bacteroidota bacterium | reverse complement strand
TTCCCATGAAGCGCCACGATTTGTTGTTCTGAAAAATCCACTTTTGTCATCTGCCGCTTCAACGATCAGATAAATTTTCTCCGGATCGGCTGGCGAAATGGCAAGTCCCATACCGCCAATATCCACGCCGGGAAGACCTTTCATAATTTTGTTCCAGGTTTCACCACCATCAGTCGATTTGTAAACCGCCGATTCGGGGCCACCGCCAATTTTGGTAAAAATCCTGCGGCGCCTTTGTTCGGAAGTAGCGTACAGAAAGTTGGGATCGCGGGGATCCATCACCAAATCGTTAACCCCGGTATTTTCGCTAATTTCCAGAACTTTTTTCCAGGTTTTACCGCCATCAGTGGTTTTATAAAGTCCACGCTCACCGCCCGGTCCCCAGGCTGAACCTTCGGCTGCAACATAAACAATGTTTGAGTTTTTTGGATGAATGACAATTTTTCCAATCTGACGCGATTCCTTCAATCCCATATTTGTCCACGAATCGCCCGCATCTTCTGATTTGTAAACACCATTTCCGTATCCCAGCGCCCGTTGGTGGTTGTTTTCGCCAGTGCCAAGCCAGACAACATTTGGATTTGACGGATCGAGAACAATTGCACCCATCGCATAAGCACCATAATTGTCGAATACAGGCTTAAAAGTTGTGCCATTGTTAGTGGTTTTCCAAACATGCCCGGAAGCAACCGCAACATAATACTCGCTGTGATTTAATGGATTCACGGCAAAATCGGCAATGCGCCCTGATGTAAAAGCAGGCCCGATGCTACGCCATTTTAAACCCGAAAACGTTGATGATTTCAGCGTATCGGTTTTGCCTTCATCACCTTTGTTTTTCTTAGCCTCAGCATTAAGTACCGAAAAAATCATCATCACCGAAATTAAAAACAGACTTAGCTTTTTTACACTTTTATTATAGGTGCAATTTTTTAAAGGTCTTTGTTGCATAATTAGTAAGATTTAGAATTTTAAACTGAACGACATTTGTAATCGTCAAAAATAGTGAACTGATTGAGAATAAAAAATTTCGGGGCTTATTTTTAATAATTTTCGATAATCAAATCCTCAAACATGAATAAGTTCTATTTTTGCGATTCTAAAAACTCAACATAATGAAAATCAAATTTATCCTGTTCATAGTCCTGAGCTTTGCTTTTTGTAATCTTTATTCGCAAAACGTAAGAAGTTCATCTTCACTGTTAAAGAACAATAATATTACAGAAAATGTTGGTAATTCAGACCAGTTTCTTTTTCTTGATGCAAATTTTATTGCAATGAAAGTTTTTGGCGATGCTCCGTTGGTGGTTCAGTTTAAGGATATTTCGGGCGGCGTGCCAACTTCATGGACATGGAATTTTGGTGATGGCGGTGAGAGCAATGCAAAACATCCGGTTTACACTTATCAGGAGCCTGGTGTTTTTACGGTTAAACTCACAGTTTCGGATGGTACAAACAGCAGCACCGAAACCAAAACAGCTTTTATTGTTGTGCAACCTGCCGGTTTGTGCGATTCGTTGGGTTATCCTTTGCAGGGCGATTACGTTTTCTACACCATTTTAGGGGATAATTCAGGCTATGTTTCGGGAAACAATAGTTATGGCGATCTGGCCAAAGCAAGTTATTTTTACGATTACGAGGCAGGAAGTCAG
>CAIYZW010000919.1 GCA_903930725.1 uncultured Bacteroidota bacterium | reverse complement strand
GCAACAGCAATTTTATAATTTGCCCCGGAATTTTGTACCAAAAATCCAGTAATGATGTTTCCATAGTCATACGTTTCATCCATTGAGACAGCAAAATCCCAGCCACCAAAATTGATGGTTTTCGACCAGATGGTATCACCTGAACCTGTAATTTTCATGATAAACATATCATAATCATTTCCGGTAACAATGATGTTTCCCCCAAATATAAAACATGAATCATGGCCAGGGATAATTGCATTGAAACTTCCGATATTTGTGCCGAATTTTTTACACCACACGATGTTTCCCAACGAATCCATTTTGAGGATAGCCGGGGAGCCATCTTTACTTCCACCTATCAAGTAATGGTGATCCGGTGTTTTAAGAAAGGCATTTGCCGTAACTGAACCATTATAATCGCAAAAAACCTTCGTAAATACCTGTTGCTGAGCCTTGGCGGCAGTTGTTCCAAAAATGAGCAGGATTGTAATCAAAATCTGCAACGTGTTGATTTTTTTCATGGGATTTGAAGTTTAGAGAATTAAAACATTTCCGATAGCTGTTTTGAGGTAAAGATAGATTTTTTTGGAAATGGTTGCCTGTTTTAACATATAATTCCGGGTTCGAGGTGTGTTCCGGAAAAGGCATAATGACTTTCGACAGTGGGGCAGGAATCGAAATGGGATCAGGTTTTAACAATTAGTTATCTATTTTATTATCAATGATTTAAAATTTGGTTAATTATTAAAATTCCCTTCACATCTATTTGACATTCAGTTCTTTTTAACATTAATTAAAATAATTCTACATTAAGCGCAAATTTTCTGTTGTAATTTTGCATCCGTGAAATAATTCAACTTTTAAAAAATTACAGTTATGAATAAAAAATTACTTCTCATCCTATCGCTTTTACTGGTGTTTATTGCGTCTGACCTGCTGGCACAGCGGGTCCGCAAAGGGACAGCACCTGATCCTTCCAGGGCAAGCCGTGCAACAATCGGCGTTACCGATCTTACCATGGGGCCAACGGCCAACGATATGGTCACAGCTTTGCTTGGAGCTGGCATTTCCTACTCAAATGTGAGTTATGTTGGCGCACCAAATGCCGCCGGTTTTTTTACAAATGGTTTACAGGCCGGCCTCGAAATCAGTGACGGAATTATGCTTTCGTCGGGTTCGCTGGGAAGTGCTTTAGGCCCCAATACCGACGGGAGCATATCAGTGGCTAATGCCACAATTGGTGATGATGACCTGACCGATATCTCGGGCCAACAAACCCTTGATGCCAGTGTACTCGAGTTTGATTTTATCCCGACACAGAATGTGGTTTCATTTTCGTTCATTTTTGCCTCCGAAGAATATCCCGAATATGTAGGTTCGGTATTTAATGATGTTTTTGCATTTTTCCTTAACGGTTCAAATATTGCCTATTTACCGGGGACTTCGATTCCCATTACAATCAACACCGTGAATGGAATTGACAATTCGATTTATTACTTTGATAATGACACCTATCCGGGACCTTATGATATTCAGGCTGATGGTTTTTTAACCAGGATTTTCCTTGAAGGGCCGGTTAATCCGGGTGTTGTAAACCACATTAAATTTGCGATTGCGGATGCAAGCGATGAAGCTTGGGATTCGTGGGTGTTTTTAAAAGCCGGTAGTTTTGCCAGCGGCAACCAGCCACCTGAAGCTGATGAATTCCCTGAATATATTCCGGTTATAAATATTGACGAAACTTACGCGCATGATGTCGAGTTTCATGCTCCTGAGTACGAACAAACTACTGATGTAGTTGTAAATGATGGCGGCCTTCCTGGTTTTTGGTACAGTGTAACTCCCGGAAATCCTGCAACAGTTCACTTTGAACTGCTCGGAATGCCTGAAAACCTCGGTTTGCACACCATCCAGTTTGTTGCAACCGATGATGGCGAACCGCCATTATCAACCATAGTGAATTTTCAGATTGAAGTTGCTGAACAAGTTCCGTCACCCGACCAACGTATCGACATGAACACGGGTTGGTGCGGAATTTCGTCATACGTCATCCCAAATGATCCGGTACTCGAATCTATTTTTACTGATGTGGTGGATAATCTGATCATTATGCAGAATTTTTCGGGCATTTTCTGGCCGTCACAGGGCATCAATACTTTGGGCGGTTGGAATACTTTTGATGGTTATGCTGTTAAGAATCTGGCGGACGAAACCATAAAATTAGAAGGGGCTATAGTTGAACCACAAAATTTTAATATCCTTTCCGGCTGGAGTTATCTTCCGGTTTTAAGCCCATGCGAGGTTGCAATTGAAGATATTTTCGGTAACTATCCCGAAGTTGAGATCATTAAAGACATCGCCGGCAATGGTATTTACTGGCCTGAATTTGGCATTAATACCATCGGAAATCTGGTACCCGGAAAAGCCTATTTTATAAGTGTTTCATCAGATATTACGGTTTCTTTTCCGGCATGTGCCAACAAAAATTCATCCTCAAAGAAACGCGGAAATAAACCAGCATCTCCATGGGCAGCAGCTGAACCAACGCCTGCTTCTCATATCATTGGA
Source organism: uncultured Bacteroidota bacterium (assembly GCA_903930725.1). Taxonomy (GTDB): domain Bacteria; phylum Bacteroidota; class Bacteroidia; order Bacteroidales; family 4484-276; genus CAJATL01. The sequence goes on along the minus strand of CAIYZW010000919.1, from coordinate 4,714 downwards.
TTTAATCCGGGTTCATTAGCCGGACTTATGAGCGGTGACATTGTAGGCGTGTTCACTCCTTCGGGTGTTTGTGCCGGTTTAACCGAAATTCTGGATAATCAGGCGTTTAATTGCATTACGGCTTATGGTGATGATTATCTCGGATCAGAAAAACAGGGATTAAAAGATGGGGAAGAATTTACATTTAAAGTTTACCGGCCATCGGATCAATCGGAAATTAACCTGGATGTAACATTTGTTGCCGGTTTCCCGGATAATTCAAAATTTACACCTCATGGAATTTCGATGGTTAAAGAAGCGAAATACACCTCACAGGCGATTTCTGAAGTTTCGCAAAACGGAAGTCTTGAAATTTATCCAAATCCAACCTCCGCTCTGGTGGCTTTAACCATTCACGGAATTGCTGATCAACTGGTAAATATTACTGTTCTAAATCCTTACGGATCATTAGTTTACCAACAGGAATATCTGATTAATAATGGGCAAGCAAGCATCAATCTCAATTGTTCTTCATTCCCGAAAGGCATTTACCTGATAAACGTGAAAGGTGACCGAATCATGATGATGAAAAAACTTGTAATGAAATAGCTTGAATCGTTATTTTTTACGCAAAACCCCGGCATGACCGGGGTTTTGGTTTTGACATTGTTGCCAAACTTATTTATTATCAAAATTATTGGCCTCAGGTGCAAGAAGGTAAAAGACAGCTTTCTCGGTGAAATCCATTTTGATGATTTTTAACGTGATCAGATCAACCAGTACCTTTTCGGCAACAGGCCTCGATATTCCTGCAATCCGCCGGAACTTTGAAAGGGTGATATTTTCGTTTTCGGTGAGATAATCGAGCAGGACTTTTTCTTTGTCGGTGTAACGGATCAGGATTCCTTTTTCTCGGTGCTTTAACTCCCAGACTTTAAGAAGGACGGTGTTGGCCAGCAGGTTCTGGTCATTTACGCGAACAAAAACCATCCATTTTCCATCTTTGTCCGGCGCCTGGTAAGGCCCGTCTTTTCTTTTGGGGATATCAATTTCGAGAACCGTGCGGCCATCAACTTTCCATTCCTTCATCTCAAATTTAACCTCGGGGCGGCAATACATCTGGGCTGCCGCTTCAACCATGTAAAATTCCTCATCGGAGCGCACGCCTGCGATGGCGCCGTTGTCTTTAACGCCAATCAGGAGCTTTCCGCCATCGGTGTTGGTAAAAGCAGCCAATGTACGCGCAATCTTTTTCGAATCCGAAATCTCGAATTTAAAATCCAACTGCTGGTGCTCACCTTGACTGATTAATTTTTTGATGTAGGAACTCACGGTTTTGATTGTTTAAAATCTCAAACGAAAACTTGCTTCAATAATTATTTTGAGGAAGTTTTGTATGTTGCTGATAACATTAAAAGACTGCAAACCTCCAAACTTTGGTACCCAGTGCTGAACGGGAGGTTCAACACTTTCAGGCATAGCCGTCAAGTTAACCCAAAAATCTTGAGATTTTCCATAGCCCAAACCTTCAGGTTTGGGATTGTTGGAATCCCCAACGCAACGATGGCAGGGCGTTTACGCCCTTATTGCCCATAAAGCGACCATTGTCAGTTGAAGGTCGTAAACGACCTGGCGCAAAAGGCTCCCCGTCTCATTTTACCCAGGGCTGCGGAAGCTGAGCCTGTCGAAGCTAAGCCCTGGGCAATGGATTCTTTTCCAAACCAAACGTTGTTATCATTTACTTAACTTGACGGCTATGCCTTTCAGGACTGTAAAAGCCCTTCTTTACTTACACCGTTGGAGAAGCCCACGGTTATTGAAATTTAGCGACTTTGCGGCTTTTCAAAGCTACGAACCCCGAAACTCAAAATTGTTTTATACTTTTGCTTGAAGCACTTTTATCGAAAATGATAACTAAAATATTTCTTTTCCAACTGTTGTTAACGTTTCTTACCGGAAGTTGCTGGATATATTTTACCGTACTTGCCGGGCTTAGGTTTGGCAGCAAGACGGGCGGATTTATCGGAGGACTTCCCTCAACGGCTTTGTTGTCGTTTTTTTTCATTGGATTTACGCAATCCCCCGAAATCGCATCATCTGATACAACCGTATTTCCGGTGGCAATCGCAATTTCAGGCTTGTTCCTGGTTGTTTTTGCCATGCTTGCCCGGAAAGGCTTTATGCTGGCGCTTTTATCGGCAGTGGGTTTCTGGTTTTTCCTTTCGTCAATTATCGTTTTTTTCAGGTTTGGGAATTTCACTGCCAACCTTTTAATTTATGCCGTAGTCATGCTTTTTGCATATTTGATGCTTGAAAAATATTTATTAATCAAATCGGTGTCTTCTGATAAAACGGGTCATGCAGAAAAACATCTTGCTGGTCGTTCGGTTTTCGGCGGTGTGATAGTTACTTTAACGGTATTTATTGCAAAAACCGGAGGCCCGGTGTTGGGTGGGTTATTTGCGGCATTCCCGGCAATGTTTATTTCCACGCTAACCATTTCGTATAAAGCCCACGGCATCGAGTTTTCGAGGGCAATGACAAAACCGTTGATGGTAACAGGAATGATAACAATTGCAGTTTTTGCCGTTGCGCTCAGGTATTTATTTCTTTCAACAGGCCTTTATGTTGGAATTTTTCTTTCGATTTGCCTCTCTGCTGTAAGCGCCTGGCTGACTTACCGGTTTATATTATCCCGGCTTAAATAGGAAATCGTCAGGGATTGATAAAACATCGGTCCACAATTCACGGGCGACCGGCTGCATAATTCGGGTTTTAATGTTTTCAGGAATCAAATTATCGAAGTCGATGTGGTCAATCCGGCCGGGTTTGTTCAATTCGAAATTCCGCTCGAACTCTTTCACAAGGAAGAAAGCCAGCGGACTTAATGCTTCGGCAAGTTTATTATAAACAACCAACGGATTTTCGGGTAAAACACCTTTTGCATCAAGTACATTTACCGGTGGCGATTTTCCCACTACCTCTCCGCCATCAACATCCCCGGTAAGATGGTGAACAGACCAAACTGTTGTTCCGGCATGACGCTGGGCAAGATCGGTGTAAGGCGATGGTCCGGCGCCGAGATGCTTTGACAAATCGGAAGGATGGAAATTATAAATCCCATAACGCGGAAAATTTATGGTAAAAGAATCAATGATTTGTCCGAAAACACAAACAAGGATTGCCTCCGGGTTCCATTTTTCGATAATCCGGTGAAAGGATTCAACTTTTACCTCGCCGGAATAAACCGGAATGCCATCGCTGAGGGCTGATTCGATAACAAATGTTTCATCAATTACGCGAGAGGGCTGATTAAGCAAACTCCAGACCCGTTTTTTGAGCGAGATTTTGGCATCAGGATTTAGCGGATTATCCGTAACCAGGCCGACAAGGTTAAGCTGTCCCGGGAATTCTTTTTCAAATTCTTTAAGGGTTTCAAGGACAAGATAGCCAAAATCCCAGCTTGCAAAAAGCACCACCCTGAGGCCGGCATCTGTTTTATCCGGATTTTCTGTTGGGTCAGGTTCCATCAGTCCTCCCCACCGGTTATCTGGTTCCGAAGTAAACTTCCGGCCTGCTTTATTGCAGATGACTAAGTAATTGACGATTTTTTCGTTTTCGAGGTTATTCATTATTAAAACTTTTTGATAAATAGTTTTTTTAGAAAGTGGTCTGGTTTGTTCTTAACCCTTTTTCAAAAGAGGTTGTCTCAAAACCTACTAAACCGCAAAGTACGCAAAGGATTCGCAAAGAAACGCAGATGCCATTCATTGATATTTAAAACTTTGCGTCTCTCTGCAAAAAACCTCTGCGGTTCTCTGCGGTAAATATTTGGTTTTGTGACGGCTTCCCGGATTTACGTAAACCCAAAAAGGATTGTCGAAGCCATAATTTTACATGAATTTTCAGGTGTTTTTATGGCTAAATTTTAGTCTATTTTCACAATCTTTCCTATAGTTACCTGCCCATTTGCCTCCAATTTTACGGTATAAGTCCCTGCCGGTAATTCCGGCGCCTCAAGGTTAAATAAATGGTAGCCTTCCTGCTGAAATCCGCTGAACAGATTTTTAATTAACCCACCATTCATATCAAAAAGAGACAGATTCACATTTCCTGCCTGCTTTATTTGATAATTAATTGTGGTTTGGTTTTTAAACGGATTGGGGAAATTTGTAATTGCCGATTTCCTGTTTTGTTGTGATTCGCCAATGGAGGCAGCCGGATTGAAGAAAGTACTGTAAATGCCGTTTCCGTGTGTGGCAATTGCTGTAAAACCATCCGAACTACGGGCATCAATCATGTCAACCATGATTGTGCCGATGCTTTCGGTGCCTTCCTGCGTCCAGATGGTATTTTCGCCGTCAAGTGAGGTTGTAGAATATAAGCCAACGGTTGTTCCGGCAAAAATAATTTTTTTATCCTGATAAGATAACAACTTTGTGCAGCGGATGGACGGGCCGTCACCTGAACCATCAGGAAATTCTTCAAGATTGCCACCAACTGCAGTCCAGGAAGAGCCGCCATCGGAGGAATGGAACAGGCTTTGAACTCCATAATTTGAAAAAGTGACCATCAGATGGTCGGCATCATCAGGATTGACATCTATAAAGGCCACAAAAGCATTGAACGGGAATTCGTTTCCTGTGATGTCAACAGGCGTGGGGTTTCCTGTGTTTGCATTATCAAGCCGGTAAACCTTGCCCAGGTTAGTTCCGTAATAAACCCTGTTGGCCGG
>CAIYZW010000918.1 GCA_903930725.1 uncultured Bacteroidota bacterium | reverse complement strand
GCTTTGATAATTGCGGGAAGTTATGGTAAAATAGGTGCAGCGGTTTTATCGTCAAAAGCCTGTTTAAGGGTTGGTGCAGGGCTTGTAACCTGTCATATCCCAAAATTGGGTTATCAGATTTTGCAAACTGCCATCCCCGAATGTATGTTGAGCATTGATGATTCGGATTATATCTTCGGTAAAGTTCCAAGCCTTGAACCCTATAATGCTATCGGCGTAGGACCTGGAATTGGCGTGGAAAAACAAACACAAAATGCGCTCAAGTTGTTAATTCAAAATACCACAGCACCACTGGTTCTTGATGCTGATGCCATCAATATTCTTGGAGAAAACAAAACCTGGATTTCCTTTTTGCCTCCCGAAAGCATCCTGACACCGCATCCAAAAGAATTTGAACGACTCGTTGGAAAAACAACGGATAACTTTGCCAGGATGGCCTTGCAACGCGCGTTTTCGATTAAAAACAATGTTTATGTTGTTTTAAAAGGTGCCCACACCTGCATTTCAACACCAAAAGGGAAATGTTTTTTCAACTCAACCGGAAATCCGGGAATGGCCACGGGTGGCAGTGGTGATGTGCTGACCGGAATAATAACCGGACTTTTGGCACAGAATTATACTTCTTTTGATGCCTGTATCCTTGGGGTTTATCTTCACGGACTTGCTGGTGATATAGCTGCCGAAAAAATATCGCCTGAATCGTTGATTGCAGGCGATATTATAAAAAATATTGGGAATGCGTTTAAGAAACTTAGAGAAGTTCCGGAAGATTAAGGTCTGATTTTTTTTTAAGAACCGTTAAAAATCAAGTCAAATCCTCATTTTAACTCCCTGTTAATGTTTTCGAACGGCGTTTCCGTTCAACTTCATCGAGGTAAATTTTGCGGATACGAATTGATTTTGGTGTAACCTCAACGTATTCATCCCCACGAATATATTCCATGGCTTCTTCCAACGAAAATTTTATTGCTGGTGTAATTGCTGCCTTATCATCAGTGCCGGAAGCTCTGATGTTTGTTAACTTCTTGGTTTTGGTCACGTTTACGATAATATCGTCCATCCGTGTATTTTCACCAATAATCTGGCCGGCATAAATTTCTTGTTTGGGGTCAATAAAAAACCGACCTCTATCCTGCAGTTTATCAATGGAATAAGCAATAGCAGTTCCAGTTTCCATCGCAATTAATGATCCGTTGCGGCGGCTTGGAATTTCGCCTTTCCAGGGTTCATAAGCGCTAAACCGGTGTGCCATAATTGCTTCGCCTTCGGTGGCAGTAAGCACAGGGTTGGTAAGGCCGATAATTCCTCTGGCTGGTATCGAAAACTCAAGTACAACGCGGTCGTTTCTGGTCGAAATATTCAGAATTTCACCTCTACGGCGGGTCACTATTTCAATAACCTTTCCCGAAAACTGTTCGACAACATGCACAGTAAGCATTTCGACAGGTTCGTGTTTTACACCATCAATTTCCTTAATAATAACCTGAGGTTGACCTAACTGAAATTCGTAACCCTCACGGCGCATGGTTTCGACCAGAATCGAAAGATGCAAAATACCTCTTCCGAAAACAAGCAGTTTTTCAGGTGAATCGGTTTCTTCGATACGTAAAGCAAGGTTTTTTTCGGTTTCGTGGTACAAGCGGTCGCGCAGGTGCCTCGAAGTTACAAAAACTCCTTCTTTACCAAAAAATGGCGAATTATTTATCGTGAAAAGCATGCTCATGGTTGGCTCGTCAACATTAAGCGGGGCAAGCCCTTCGGGTGCGTCGAAATCGGCAATGGTGTCGCCAATATCAAAACTTTCAAGCCCGAGAACAGCACAAATCTCGCCGGCATGTACTTCAATTTTAACTTTTTCTTTGCTTAATCCTTCAAAAAGATACAATTCTTTGATTACAGATTTTACAATGGTACCATCACCTTTAACAACAGCAACTGGCATCCCCATTTTTATACTTCCCCTCAAAATCCTGCCAACTGCAATTCGCCCCAAATATGATGAGTAATCGAGCGAACTGATCTGCATTTGCAGATTTCCGGGATTATCGGAAGGCGGTTGAATAGTTTCGACGATTGTGTCGAGCAAATAACTGATATCAGTTGCCGGAACTTTCCAATCGGCTGACATCCAACCTTGCTTCGATGATCCATAAACTGTTGGAAAGCTAAGCTGATCCTCAGTTGCATCTAGGCTGTACATAAGGTCGAAAACTGCTTCATGCACCTCATCGGGGGAACAATTGGGTTTATCAACTTTATTTACCACAACAATAGGTTTTAAACCTAAAGCCAATGCTTTTTGAAGCACAAAGCGCGTTTGAGGCATAGGGCCTTCAAAAGCATCAACCAGCAAAATGGCACCATCGGCCATATTGAGAACGCGCTCAACTTCTCCACCAAAATCGGAGTGGCCGGGAGTGTCGATGATATTAATTTTAATACCTTTATAACGTACCGATACGTTTTTAGATAAAATTGTTATCCCTCTTTCGCGCTCAAGATCATTAGAATCAAGGATTAAATCTTCAACTTCCTGATTGTCGCGAAACAACTTTACCTGATGTAAAATACGATCAACCAGTGTGGTTTTACCATGGTCAACGTGGGCGATAATTGCAATATTTCTGATATTCTGCATTAAAAATCAATTAATTTAACTTCTTTAAAAAGTTTGCAAAAATAGTTCAAATATTCCAACGGATTTTTACAAAGCTATTTAAATGCTGATTTTTAATTAATTAATGTTAAAAAGGAAAATAAAACATACCAATTTGCTGTGGTATGAAATTTAAACATACCTTTGCCCGATTTTTTAACACTAATAATATCAATTTTAACACATTACAAATGAACATTTACGTAGGTAGCCTTAGTTACAATGTTGACGAGGCAGAATTAAGAGACATTTTTGAAGAGTATGGCGAAGTAACGTCAGCAAAAATCATTATTGACAAGTATTCAGGCAAAAGCAAAGGTTTTGGTTTTGTTGAAATGGCCGACGATACCGAAGCAAACCAGGCAATTGAAGAATTGAATGGCCATGATTTTAAAGGAAGAACCATTGTTGTAAACAAATCAGAAGAAAGAAAAGACAACAACAGACGTCCAGGTGGCGGTGGCGGCGGCGGCAACTTCAGAAAAGACAACAACAACAGCAACAGCAGAGGTCGCACCAATTTCAGGTCGAACTACTAAAAAACACAACAATGAAAGGTAAAGTAAAATGGTACAATGAAACCAAAGGTTTTGGTTTCATCGAAACCGAAGACGCTAAAGATATTTTCGTTCACCGCTCAGGTCTCGAAAACTCATTTATGCACTTAGAGCCTGGTCAATCGGTTGAATTTGAAGTTGAAAAAGGGAACAAAGGCCCGATTGCAACCAAAGTAAGACAATCTAAATAAGTAATTCCTTTCTTAGGAAACGCAATAATACAGTCATATCATAACGATGTGATAATGAACATACTAAAGTGGCTTTTTTAACCACGCTAATTATCAACACCGGGGTAATTTCAGGAGTTTTACTCCAAAAATTACCCCGGTTTCTTTTTACCTCCTATCAACTTTCATTTCCAATTATGTAATAAAACTCCCGGAATTCAAGGATTTGTGGTATCCGTAAACTATTGATATGAAACTACTTCTGACTGCTGTTTTTTTGTTTTTTGTGCTTTTAATAGGGTTGCTCCCTTTTTTCGTGCTTTACCTTTTCTCCGACTTTAGCCGAATAATTTTATACCACATTGCAGGTTACAGGAAAACAGTAATCAGACAAAATCTCATCAAAACGTTTCCCAATCTGAACCAGGATGAACTTAATAAGATTATTGGATCAACATACAAAAACCTGACTGATATTCTGGTTGAAGGCATTAAGAGTTTTACAATGTCTCGTAAACAAATCAGAAAACGACATCAGATCCTTAACCCTGAAATTCTTGACCCATATTTCGAACAAGGAAAAAGTATTATTGCCGTCACGGGGCACTATGCAAATTGGGAATGGGGAAGTTTATCAGCAGGTTTGCAAACAAAATATAAAGTGGTAGCATTTTATAAACCATTGAGCAATAAATGGATTGATAAGTTCCTCAGATGGAGTAGATCCAGGTTTGGAACTTCGCTTGCATCAATTTATGAGACCTCAAAAACTTTTGAAAAATACCAAGCTACTAAAACAATTTTCGTGATGGCTGCCGATCAAAGCCCGGCAAAGGCCGAAAAAGCATTTTGGGTAAATTTTTTAGGACGAGATACTGCATTTTTACATGGGCCCGAAAAACATGCCCACAGCAACGATTACCCCATGTTTTACGTTGATATTCAAAGGATTAAACGCGGATTTTACCAACTTAAACTTTCTTGCTTAGTCGAAAATCCCTTGATCCTCAATGAAGGCGAAATCACCGAAAAATTCGCAAAACGACTCGAAACATCAATTAAAAACGATCCCGGTAACTGGCTTTGGTCGCATAGGCGCTGGAAATTGAGCCGTTAATACATTTTATCGATCAGATGACTGTACTTTTGGAGAAGAAGGTTCCTTTTAACTTTTAAGGTGTTTGTTAAACCATCATTCAGGATGCTGAATGGTTCCGGTAAAAGCGTAAATTTGACAACACGTTCGTAAGGCGTTAGCTCCAGTTGAAGAATATCAATCCTACTTTGAATCAATTGGATAATCTGAGGCATAGTAATCAATTTCTCATTTTCGACTGCAACATGACCAAGACTTTTGTAATAGTCCTGGAGGTTATCAAAGGAAGGTACGATAAGGGCTGTAACATATTTCCGGTTATCGCCAGCAACTATAACCTGTTCGATAAAGGCATCCTGGCCAAGCAAAAGCTCTAATTTTTGAGGAGAAATGTATTTTCCCACCGAGGTCTTCATCAAATCTTTAATCCGGTCAATCATTACCAAATATTCATTTCTGATGAGTTTTCCCTGATCGCCTGTATGATACCAACCATTGTTAAGAACGTTTGCTGTTGCCTCAGGCTTTTTGAAATATCCTTTGAAAATTGTTTTTCCCTTTACCAAGATCTCACCTTCTGAACTAATTTTAAAGTCAATACCTGGCATAATGCTGCCACAGGTATCAAAATCAAAAATATCACTCCTAAAGCACGAAACAGTTGCTGAAGTCTCGGTGGCGCCATAACCATAAGTGATATTAAGACCAGTGGCATGGAAAAACCTTAACAGTTTGGGACTAATAGCTGCACCGGCACAGGGCATAAATCTAATATTTCCTCCCAAAACTTTTCGTAATTTACTCAATACCAATTTATCAGCGATTCTATGCTTAAACGATAGGGTGATTGGCGCATTTTTAGCATCCTTCCGAAATTCGATTATTTGATGGCCAATTTTTATGCTCCAGTTAAAAATCTTCTTTTTATAACCAGGCCAGGTAGCAAGCTCCTTCTGAATACCATCATACGTTTTCTCGAAAAAGCGTGGTACTGTGCACATTACAGTTGGTTTTGCCAGAGGCAGTGTTTCGATGACTTCGCGCGGGTTTTCGAGGAAAGTATTTATGGCACCGCAATAAAGCATGTTGTATGTCCAGATGCGCTCGAAAACATGGCTTAATGGTAAAAAGCAGAGTGAAACATCATTCTCGGTAACATTGAGCCGTGATTCATGAATTTTAAAAGCATACATAAAATTATCATGACCGAGCATTACTCCCTTGGGTTCGCCAGATGTTCCCGAGGTGTAAATTATTGTTGCCAGATCTTCGGTTTGAGCCTCTTCAAGTAATTTCTCCAGTTTTGGGGTTAAACTTGCATCAATTCCTAATGATTTAAAATCCTGCCAACTTATAAAACGACTATCCTGGAGACATTCACCTTCTTCAAAAACAACAACCTTTTCTAATGTTGTACAATTATCAGCAAGCCATAATGCTTTGGTAACCTGCTCCTTGTTCCCGACAAACAAGATTTTCATCCCGGTTTCATCAATAATGTATTTGGCCTGTGTAGCCGATGAAGTGGCATAGAAAGGAACTACCACTCCTCTGATAGCGAGAATTCCGAGGTCAGCGATGGTCCATTCAGCCCTGTTTTCGCTAAAAATGCCAATCATCGCTTCATGACCAAAACCCAATGAAATCAATGCTTTTGAAACTAAATCGGTATCTGCGAGTAATTGTTTCCAGTTAAGACTACTGTAGAATTTACTATTTCTTTTCCGAAACCTAAAGACCTCCCGCTCGCCATAACGTTCGGCGCGGTTACGTACCATGTGAGAAATGTGTTGCTTCATTTTTAGTTTTTTATTAAAAAAAGATTTCAGACAAAGAGAACCAATTTTTTTTACATAAAGAAATATTACTAAACCAATGAAAATTAATAATATTTATTTATCTGATATTCAATGTATTGATTCATGATTTTTTTCTTGTCTTTCCTCATCCGGGTAATGTGTTGCATTTTTAAACAGTGTTTATTTATTAAACATTGTATCAACAACCTGTTAATCTGCCATTTGCACTGTTCTGGGCTATTATGTGTTGTATTTTTCAACATTTAAGCTTGTTGAATTATCATTCAACACATTTGTAATTTATTAAAATACAATGCATTATAAAATTATTTCGATTTGGCATCTTAGTTGACATGTAAAATGGACAATAATTAAAGTTACAGTTCTAAAAGAAATTTATAAACATCTAAATTTTATCATCATGAAAAACATGTTGTGCATTTTCGCCGGTTTATCAATTCTACTCCTGAGTAATCAAATTTACTGCAATGGAGCAAGTGATAATCAAAATGCTATCCAGTCAAAAAGCTCCTCCGGGAGTACAATCAATATTAGTTGTACCAGGGAGTTACAAAATCTCGCTACCAACCTCGTTGATGAATACAGCAAATTAAAGCCAACAGTAAAAGTTACATTTACGGATATTAACAACCAATCACTTGATAAAGAAAATTCACTTTGCCTTGTTTCAGGGGATAACACTGAAATATCCAATGATAAAACAGCCTGGAAAATTTTGGTTGGTCGCGAGGTGATTGTCCCGGTAACGAATTCCAAAAATCCACTTTTGGAAGAAATAAATCGTCAGGGAATTTCACCAGAGGAGTTTTCGATTCTTTTCTCAGGTACCGAAATGAAGTACTGGAATAATCTTATCGAAGGTGTACAAAATATCCCAATACAATACTATGTACTTGATAATGAATCAGTAAAAGGTGGCATTGCCAACTATTTACAAACACAACCTTCATTTGTAAACGGAATTATTGTAAAAAATGGAGATGATCTGGTTTCTGCCTTAAACAAAGATGTTTATGCTATTGGATTTTGCAATCTCACCGGAATAGTTGATGCCAACACCAATGAAATTATGGAAAATATAAAAATAATTCCAATCGATAAAAACATGAATGGGCGGGTTGATAACTTCGAAAATATCTATGAAAATCTAAGCTCTTTAACAAGAGGTGTTTGGATCGGAAAATATCCGGTTTCGTTAGGTGAAAATGTTTACGCCGTTTCGGAAAATAAACCAACTGATGAAAATACATTGGCATTTTTAACCTGGTTAACAACGGACGGGCAGCATTTATTAAATTCAAATGGCTTTTGTGATTTGGCAAACATCGAAAAACAATCAAATTTACTGGCTTTAGCTAATTCTGAAATTTCTGTTGTTCAACCGGATAAAACTGATACTGCCGGATTATGGGTAATAATCCTGATTTCGTTTTTATCGTTAGGTTTTGTAGTAACCGGATTGGTTTTCTCGAGACGAAACAAAAAATCGCAGGCTTCAGCTAAAATTTTTAAAATCAATTCATCATTAGATGAAAATTCGATTTTGGCCCCAAAGGGACTTTATTTTGACAAAACCCATACCTGGGCTTTTATGGAACAAAACGGGGATGTAAAAGTTGGTATTGATGATTTTCTTCAACATATCACCGGGACACTCACCCGCATAAAAATGAAAGCACCTGGCGAAAAAATCAGAAGAGGAGAAAAAATACTTACAATCAATCATGAAGGCAAACAATTAGATATTTTTTCGCCGGTAACAGGAACCATAAAAGAACAGAATCAGGTACTTACCACTGATTCATCACGAATTAATACTTCACCATATTCCGAAGGCTGGGTGTATTCCATCGAACCATTGAACTGGTTGAGGGAGATACAATTAATGTTTATGGCCGATAAATACAAGGAATGGCTGAAAGATGAATTAACCCGGCTTAAAGATTTTTTCGCAGCCTCAATCAAGTCAAATAGCATATTGTATGCCCAAGTAGTACTTCAGGATGGTGGTGAACTTGCCGACAATGTTTTAGCTGACCTTGGCCCAGAAGTTTGGGAAGAATTCCAGAGGAACTTTATAAATACCTCCAAATAGTCGTTTTCAAAGATTCTTAAACCACTTTAAAAATCAGAATTATGGCATTGGACAGACGGAATTTCTTAAAAACAATGGGAGTTGCAGGGCTAACTCTTCTGGCTGGTAGAAATCTGGCAAATAAAACCACGGCTAATGGTGAGATTGAATTTCGGGGATTGTTGTTTGACGCAACACGTTGCGTTGGCTGTCAATCCTGCGAAAGCGCGTGCGCCGAGGCTCATCAGTTTCCACAACCAACCGACGAAATTGTAGCTGGAGTTGTTCGCAAAACAAGCGAAACCCAACGGTGCGTAGTAAATCTGCGAAACACTTCGGCTGGTGAAATATATTCGAGGAATGCCTGCATGCACTGCAATGAACCGGCATGTGCTGCTGCCTGCCTGACACAAGCTATGTTTAAAACCAAAGAAGGCCCTGTAATATGGAGAGCTGATAAATGTATGGGATGCAGATACTGCATGGTTTCCTGTCCTTTTGATGTCCCAAAATTTGAATACCACAGCGCCAACCCAAAGATCGAAAAATGCGACTTGTGCTACGACAGGATCACCCAGGGAAAGATCCCTGCATGCGCTGAAGCGTGTCCGGCAGAGGCATTGGTTTTTGGTTCACGGCGTGAATTAATTGCTGAAGCCCGAAAACGCTTTGCCGGGACCCCAGCTTCATACATTGACCAGATTTATGGCGAAAATGTTGCCGGAGGCACCGGTTATTTATCATTGTCACCTGCTCCATTTGAGGAATTGGGCTACAATACTAAACTCCAAAACTCCTCCTACCCTGAGCTTTCCAAAGGATTTCTTTACACCGTTCCTTCGGTATTTGTCCTCTTACCGCCACTCTTGTTAGGAATCTATGAAGCGAACAAAAACAATCATCTTAAAGAAGAAGAACATGAATAATCCAACTATTCCCATCGCAAAAGACAATGATGGAAAACCCATCTGGAAATTTTTACTTGCCGAACTTAAACCACGTGGAAAATGGTTTACACCGTTTAACATCATTTCGATCCCAATAATCTTGCTTGGGATTGTTCTGATTGTGATAAGATTCTGGAAAGGTATTGGCTCAATTACAAATCTTTCACAGGAAATTCCCTGGGGGCTTTGGATTGGTTTTGACGTGGTAACCGGCGTTGCTTTTGCAGGTGGAGCCTACGTGCTGACGTTCATGGTTTACATTCTTAACATGAAAAAATACCACTCCATTGTCAGAGTCACTGTCTTGAATGGCTTTCTGGCCTACGTGTTTTATGCCGGCGCTCTGCTGCTTGACCTTGGTCGCCCATGGAACGTGATAAATCCAATTATTGGTAATAGTTTCGGAACCAGTTCGGTGCTATTTCTGGTAGCCTGGCATTTTATGCTTTACATGATCGCCGAACTGATTGAGTTTTCGCCGGCTATTGCCGAATGGCTTGGCGCAAAGCGGGCCCGTAAAATCTTATCAGGCATGACCATAGCGGCAGTTATTTTCGGGATAACACTTTCGACGTTGCATCAATCGGGGTTAGGAGCACTTTACCTAATGGCTAAAGATAAAATACATCCTTTGTGGTATTCTGAATTTATCCCGATTTTATTTCTTGTCTCGAGTGTTTTTGCCGGACTTTCGATGGTAATTTTTGAAGGTTCGATTAGCCATAAAGTGTTTTTTAACCAGATCAGTGAAAAAAATCACAAGGCTCAAAAAGGTATTTTGCAAGGATTGTCGAAGATTTGTGCCGGTGCCATGTTTGCCTATTTTTTCCTGCAACTACTGGTTTTTATCCACAACAAAAACTGGGACTTGCTTTTTACGCCCATGGGATACTGGTTTTTGACGGAAATGATTGGTTTTGTGCTCATTCCGATGATGCTTTTTATTTACAGTTATCGTACAAGTAATACAATGCTGGTAAGAATTGCAGCCATTTTAACAATGCTGGGGATCATTATTAACCGGTTAAATGTAACTGTAATTGGTTTCAGATGGGATGCGGCCATTCATTATGTTCCTTCGTGGATGGAGATTGTGGTTACGCTTACTGTGATTTTTACTGAGATATGGATTTTCCGCTGGATTATCAATCGTATGCCGGTTTTGAGGGAATCGCCCGAATGGGCAAATGATGAAAAATAAATTAACCAGCTTTCATTTCAATTGATGAGATGACGGCCTAAAAAATAAATTATATGGATGGATTTACTTATCACAACATTTTCGAAACGAAAGGCATCGAATATCTGGCAATCATTGCATTTTTCGCCTTACTTGTACCTTTTTGGTTATTACTGAACAAGCAGGTAAAATTAAATCGTCAGATTCAAAATTCTTTAGGCATTTTAACAGCCAACGTTTTACGAAGTCCGCAAGGTTTATTTTACAACAGAAATCACGCCTGGACTTTTCTTGAAAAAACTGGAATAGCAAAGGTTGGATTAGATGATTTACTCCTTCATATTACAGGAGTGGTAAAATTTCTCAACCTCAAACAGCCGGGTGAAACTATCAGGAAAGGCGACCTGGTTGCCGAACTTGAAAACCGGGGCAGGGTTTTACAGATCTTCTCCCCTATTTCGGGAGAGATTACTGCACTAAATCCGAATATCCTTGAGAATTCGGCTTTACTAAACGAAGATCCTTATGAGAAAGGTTGGATGTTTAAAATTAAACCAACAAACTGGATCTCCGATACAAGTTCTTCATATCTGGCCGAGGCTGCCACAAGATGGTCGGAATCGGAACTGGAACGCTTTAAAGATTTCCTGGCAACAACAACAGGAAAGTACGAACCCGAATATAGTATTGTATTACAGGACGGTGGCGAACTGCGCGACCATACACTTTCGGAATTGCCAGACGAAATATGGAAGGATTTCCAGGTTAACTTTTTAAACCACAAAATCTAAAAAAACCTCATGTTCCTCAGGCAATGGATTTTATGCTTTTTGTTGGTTAGCAAAAAACCGGGTCATGATTAATTGGGGTTAACTTTTAAGCGATGTGCGGTGCACATCGCTTTTTGTTTTACTTTACTGCTAAATGCTTCATAATCAATAAAAGATATAGGCAAAAAATAATAATCGGATATTCTCAACTTTAAAGAAAAATAAAACTAATTTAGCCTTCACTAAAAAACAAAATCAGGCAATGAAATGGTTTAACAAAATACCCACCCATAACAACCCAGCAAACCATAAACTGAGTAAGTTTACCAAATTCCGTTCTTCTATTTATGGAAGAGTTATTTTTATCATCACAATTTCGTCCTTTTTCCTGTTCGTTTCTTTCGGCATCATTTTCAGGTCGGTAAACGAAGAATACATGAAATCGGTTATCCGTGAAAACGGCAATAACATCGGCTTCCTGGTCGAAGGGGCATTATATCGCTCGATGCTCGAAAACGACCGGAAATCGTTGCAAGGAACCCTCGATATTATAAATACCATGTCGGGAATTGATGATGTGAACATGTATGATAATTCCAACAACCTGGCTTTTTCGTCAATTTCGACGGATACCGCCAACCACAGCGACCCGGATTGCATTAGTTGCCACGAAAATTTTGCCACCATGTTTTCAGCAACCGAAAAATCATACCGGATAATTGACGTCAACAGCGAATGTAGCATGAATCATAACAACAACGACAGCAGACATTTGCTCATAAAATCACCTATTCTCAACAGCCCATCCTGTTATGTAAGTTCATGTCATGCCCACGATCAAAACGAAAACGTGCTTGGATCACTGATCATCAAAATGCCACTGAAAGGCCTGGATACAGCACTCAAAAAATCGACAACCAATTTTTTTCTTCTGGCCGCTTTTATGACCTTAATCCTGCTCATTTTTCTGATCTTTTTTACCAATAAAAAAATTGCAAACCCTTTAAACTCACTAATCAAAGCAAGCGAAGCTGTTGCAAGAGGCGACAAAAGTACCAGGCTCGAAATAAAACCAAACCAGCTTTTGGACATGCGGATGGTTTCGTATGCTTTTAACGATATGCTCGATAATTTACAAAAGGCAACAACCGAACTTCAAAACTGGTCGCAACAGCTCGAGTATAAAGTTCAGAAAAAATCGGAAGAACTCGGACATGCCCAAAACGAACTCATTAATATCGAAAGAATAGCCTCACTTGGCAAATTATCACTCTCGGTTGCTCATGAAATCAATAATCCTTTGTCGGGGATTTTGGTTTACACAAAATTGGTTTACAAGCAATTAAATAACCAGGAAATTGACCCCACCAGAAAAGATTCGATGCTGAAACATTTGAAACTGATCGAAAATGAAACCAAACGCTGTGGCGACATTGTTAAAGGTTTGCTGGATTTTTCACGTAAAGATCAGGAAGGTTTTGAACCAAAACATCTGAATGAAGTGCTGATTGACACCGTTGAATTAATGTCACATCCGATGAAAATCGCCAACATCAGCTTTTTATCAGACTTTGGTGCCAGAAAAGATTTAATTTATTGCAGCCCAAATCAAATCAAGCAAGCCTGTATTGCTATTTTGATCAATGCTTCGGAGGCTGTTGCCGAAAATGGTGAAGTACTTATCAGAACCGTTAATCCCGACGACGAACACATCCGGATTGATATCGTTGATAATGGCGTTGGAATAGCCGAAGAAGATGTTCAGCATATTTTCGAACCTTTCTTTTCGACTAAAGAAAACGCAAATGGAATTGGCCTTGGATTGGCCATTGTTCATGGCATTGTTCAAAGCCACAAAGGCAAAACCGATGTCAAATCGCAGCGTGGAATAGAAACAACAATTTCGATAACTTTACCTTTAATACGAAATTAACGACATAAATTATGGCAAAAAAAATCTCCATTTTAATTGTTGACGATGAAGAATCGGTAAGAGATTCACTATTAAACTGGTTTATCGAAGACGGCTATCGGGTGGAATGTGCAGGTGATGCCCGGAGAGCATTGACGCTGCTTGAATCGGACGAATTTGATATTATTCTTGCCGACATAAAAATGCCCGGTATGGATGGCCTGGAAATGCTCAAACGGATAAAATCGCTCAAAAAAGATTCGATCGTAATCATGATGACGGCTTTTGCTACGGTGGATACCGCCGTCCAGGCGTTAAAAGACGGTGCATTCGATTATGTAACAAAACCTTTCGATCCCGATGACTTATCTCATCTCATCAGAAATGCCACAAAACAGATTTCACTCATCGAAGAAAATGAAGTCCTAAAAGAAAAAGTCATTTCTTTGGAAAATGTTGAAGACCTGATTGGCAACAGCGAAGCCATGAAAAAGGTGCTTCATGAAATTGAAAGTGTGGCTCAATCGAATGCCTCGGTGATAATTACCGGGGAGAGCGGAACCGGCAAAGAGCTTGTAGCCAGGGCTATTCACGCCAACTCACCCCGAAAATTTTTCCCTTTGGTAAGCGTGCATTGTGGCGCTTTAAGCGAAAGCCTGCTCGAAAGTGAATTATTCGGGCACGAAAAAGGTGCTTTTACAGGAGCAGTTTATAATCGTAAGGGCCGTTTTGAGATGGCCGACAGCGGCACTATTTTCCTTGATGAAATTGCCACCATTTCTCAAAAAATGCAGGTCGAATTATTGCGGGTCCTCGAAAGCAAGAAGTTTGTCCGTGTTGGCGGCAACAAGGAAATCTCCTCCGATTTCAGGGTGATTTGCGCCACCAACCGGGATTTAAAAACCATGGTCGAAAAAGGCTTATTCCGTGAAGACCTTTTCTACAGACTTAATGTCGTAAACATCATTGTTCCACCTTTACGCGATCGCAAAGAAGACATTCCTCTTCTTGTAGAATATTTCATTAAAAAATACTGCCACTCGATGAACCGGCCACTCATCACCATCGAAACAGCGGCATTAAAACACCTCGAAGAATTTTCGTTCCCAGGAAATATCCGCGAACTCGAAAACATGATCGAACGGGCGATCGTTGTGGGAAACGGTAAAAAAATAAGTCTTAAAGACCTACCGATGGGCAGAGAAACTGTAAACACAACCTTTGAAAGCCTCGACGACCTTGAGAAAAACCACATTTCCCAGATTCTAACAAAATATAGCTGGAACATTTCGGCAACTGCAAAGGCGCTCAAGGTTGACCGGGTGACACTTTACAACAAGATTAAAAAATACGGTCTCAAACCTGCCAAATAATCCTTTTCCTGTTTTGGAAGCTAAATCATCGAAAAAAATAATGAAGAAATTTTCGTTAAACACGAAATACCTGATGGCTCTCTAAACATTTGAAAATGAATCCGGAAAGTATTATATTGATTTCTTTTGGGTATTTCGAATCGGGGCTTCTCGAAAAAGTTTTGCACGATGTTGAACAGGAATATTTGCTGCCCGTAAGAACCAAAGAAGGCCATATTGATCTGAGCGAATACTATAATCCTGCACGAAATCAATACGATGCCAACAAATTATTAAAGGAAATCGACACGCGTTTTGCCACCGGAGATACGAAAACGCTGGGAATCTTTAATGTTGACCTGTTTATCCCCATCCTCACCTACATTTTCGGACAGGCATTTTTAAACGGGCGATCGGGAATTGCCTCATTGTACAGGCTTCGTAATGAGCGTTATGGGATAAAAAAGGATGAGGAAATTTTTACTGAACGCTTTCGCAAAGAGATCATTCACGAACTCGGCCACAGTTTTGGATTGATCCATTGCCCCAACCCCACCTGCGTAATGCGGTCGAGCACTTATGTTGAAGACATTGACCAGAAAAGCCATCATCTTTGCAGCAAATGCAGCGCAGAACTTTTGAAAAACGAAAATGCAGGAAAATAAGTTGGCAATTGCCAGTGGAAAGTCAACAGTCGCAAGTCGCCAGGGGAAGTTGATGGTTGATAGCCTGAAGTTGGGATTGGCCGGCTTGACCTTTCATAAACCATGTTACTTAGTGTCAGAAAGAAAACGCATGATTTTTTCACATTGTTCGCATTGACATGTGATTTCTGATTGCTTAAAAAGGTGTATGGACTTAAGAACTATCAAAATTTTTGTCAAAAAAAAGTTTGGGCCATCATTTTAGTGCATATTATACTCTAAAACAATACGTTATGGCATACCTCGCCCTACAAAAACCGTAATTCCTTAGCTTTTTGTGTTTATGCACACATTTTTGTG
>CAIYZW010000917.1 GCA_903930725.1 uncultured Bacteroidota bacterium | reverse complement strand
GACAGTAAAAGCCAACGTCGAATCCGAAATTTGTATCTTTTGCCATACACCACATAATTCAAGGCCTGATCATCCTTTATGGAACAGAAATGATCCCGGAGCGACTTATATTTTGTACAACAGTTCCACAACACAGGCAACAATCGGACAACCTGATGGCTCGGCGGTTTTATGCCTTTCGTGCCATGATGGAACAATCGCTTTGGGAAATGTGCTGAGCAGGACAACCAACATTACTTTTGCCAATGGGGTTACCACCATGCCAACAGGCAAAAGTAATCTTACAACCGACCTGGCCAATGACCATCCGATTTCTTTTGTTTACAATTCGGCATTGGCAACAGCAGATGGCGAATTAAAAGACCCTGCAACACTTACAGGAGCTGTAAAACTGGAAAATTCCAAGATGCAATGCACCTCCTGCCACGATCCGCATCAAAATCTTTACACCGATTTTTTGGTGGCCAATTCACTAAATTCGGAGTTGTGCTTAAGCTGCCATCAAAAAACATACTGGAATAGTACCAGCCATAAAACTTCGACCAAAACCTGGAATGGAACTGGTACTGACCCATGGCAACACACACCGGCAACTTTTACCACCGTTGCACAAAATGCATGCGAAAACTGCCATAACCCACATTCGGCTGCAACCAAGCCCCGCTTAATGAATTTTACACCCGAAGAAAATAATTGCCTCGATTGCCACAGTGGAACTGTAGCCGCAAAAAATATCCTGGCTCAATTTGCCAAAACCAACAAGCATAATGTTTATGGCTACACCGGAATTCACGACCCCAATGAAGCAAACCTGGCTGTTACTAAACATGTCGAATGTGAAGATTGCCACAACCCACATGCTGCCAACGCAACAACTGCGGTTGCTCCATTTGTAAACGGATTTAATGCAGGTGTAAAAGGAATCAACCAAAGCGGAAATCCGGTAGATCCAGCACTTTATGAATATGAAATTTGTTATCGTTGCCATTCTGGAAATACCTGGGCACCGGCAGCAGCTACACCCAGAGTTATTATTCAAAATAACACCCGTCTCGAATTTGCTAACGGTAACCCTTCTTACCATTCGGTAGCCGCTGTTGGTGTAAATACATCCGTTCCCAGCCTGATTGCCCCCTGGACAATCACAAGCAGAATTTACTGTTCCGATTGTCATGCCAGCGATGGAGCAGCAGGCACACCTGTCGGGCCGCATGGTTCAACATATCCACGTATTTTAAAATTGCAATACCTTACGGCGAACAATACAACCGAATCGGCAGCAGCTTATGCTTTGTGTTATAGCTGCCACAGCCGTACCAGTATCATGAATGATGTTTCTTTTAAAGAACATAGTAAACATATTCAAGGTGAAAAAACGCCTTGCAATGCCTGCCACGATCCACACGGGATCAGCAGCACCCAGGGAAACAGCATCAACAATTCAAATCTGATTAATTTTTGGACCGGGATCAACACACCAAGCCCGGGCAACGGTGCAATAAGGTTTGAGGATCAAGGATTATATAGGGGACGTTGTTTTCTTACATGTCATGGTGAGAATCATACTGGGTGGAACTACCCTTGATGACTAAATCAGTAATCTACATTAATAAAACTTCTTAATGATTCATTTATAACATATTGAAAATTTAGCAAGCACTTTTGACCGTTCAAATTTCTTAAAGAAAATGAAAATAAATCTTTCGTCTTTCCGGGTAAAAATAATCATCACACTTGTTTTGGTGATCTCGACATTTTCATTTTTGTCATTTCATGTTTATAGTTTTTATCTTTCAAAAAGAGTTTATAAAAATGCGGAGGCAAACATCGAAAATATCATGCATTTTTTACGTGATGAGATAAACAGCATCCATGATGGAAAGTTGATAAAACCACTTTTAAAGAATTTAGGTAACGACAAACAACTTTTCAGAATGTACCTTTTTGATTCTCAGGGAAAAATCAAACTTCCCGATCCGGACACATCGAATACCGATCAATCAGCAAGAGAATTGTTAATCAAAGACTCATTAAACTTCGATGAATTAATTGTTTCCGAAAATGATATCTCCGTAAGAAGTATTACCATAGCTGATCAGCAGTTTTCGCGTGCATTTTTGAGGGTACGCAGTTCTCAGGTTTGCTTTAATTGCCACTCGCCGCAGGATGAAACACTCGGTTATATTGTTTTGGATTTTTCGATGAAGGAAACCCAGCAAAACATAGCCTTTACAAGGAATTACACCATCTTTTTTACTGTGTTTCTGCTAATCATTATCTTGTGTTTTGTGTTTGTTTTGCATTATAAATTTGTAAAAAAATCATTGTCGCATTTCAAGAATTCGATAAACATTATAAACCAGGGCGATTTAACCGAGCGTGTGATGATTCCTGAATCGAAGGAGTTGGGGCAACTTGGTAAGAGTTTTAACCAAATGATCGAAAATTTTCAGCGAACACAACAAGAGCTGTTTCGCTACCATCAAAAAGAGATGATGGACGCCAACAAGCTGGCCACAGTCGGCGAAATGGCCGCCAGGTTAGCCCACGAAGTGAGAAACCCATTGATGGGAATTGCCAATTCGATCGAAATAATTATTGGCGAAATGCAGGATAACCCCAACAAACCCATCCTCGAAGAAATTAAGCGCCAAGCGAACAGGGTAAATATCGCAATTTCGAATCTTTTGAAATTTTCCCGCTCTACCGACATTTCGATGAGTGAAGGAAACATTAACGAAATCGTGACGAATCTGGTTTTCTTTTTGCGAAATCAAAAACAAAATAAGGACATAACTTTTATAACAACCCTTGATGCAGATATCCAATCATTTAGTTTTGATACCGAACAAATTGAAAATGTATTACTTAACCTAGGAATAAATGCTGTTCAGGCAATCCAGGATCAAGGAAAAATAACTTTCGTTACAACTTTTAGCCCTGAGGCTAAAATGGTTAAAATAGCTGTCGAAGACACAGGAAGCGGCGTACCAGCCGAAAAAGTACCAGACATTTTTAAACCATTTTTTACAACACGAACCGAAGGAACCGGGCTTGGACTTGCAATTTCTAAAGATATTATCGAAAAACATAATGGCAAAATCAGTTTTGAGAACAAGGAAACCGGAGGTTGTATTTTTACAATTAATTTGCCCACCAATACAGCATAAACAGCAATTTATTTTGATTGAACAGTGATGATGAAAAGTTTAAAAATATTAATAATTGATGATGAACAGCTTATTCGCTGGTCGCTCGAAAAGCACCTGAGTGCCCGGGGCTACACTGTTTTTACTGCCGAAAACGGCGAAGAAGGAATTAAAATTCATGAATCACAAAACCCGGATGTGGTTTTTATTGATAACAAATTGCCCAAAATGCAAGGTTTGGATGTAATTTCCAAAATTAAAGCCAATGATGAGGATACGTGTGTTATTTTCATGACAGCTTACGGTTCCATCGAAACAGCAGTAAAGGCAATGAAATTGGGTGCATCAGACTATGTGAATAAGCCGTTTTCGTTAAAAGAAATTGACATCTTAATTGAAGAGATTTCCGGGAAATTAAAGATTAATAAAGAGCTTCAAATACTGCGGCGTCAGCAAAAAGACGTGGTCACCTTTGATCATATAATCGGTCAATCTTCTGAAATTAAGCAAATTATCCAGCTATCGAAAAAGATTGCCGACACCGAAGCAACAACCATCCTGTTATTGGGCGAAAGTGGAACCGGAAAAGACCTGTTTGCCAAAGCTATCCATAATTCCAGTTCACGAAAAGATAAGCCTTTTGTAACCATCAACTGCTCATCGTTACCCGAAACGCTTTTGGAAAGCGAGCTTTTTGGTCATGAACAAGGTGCTTTTACCGATGCAAAAAAGCTTAAAAAGGGCTTTTTTGAAATCGCTGAAGGTGGCACTGTATTTCTGGATGAGATTGGTGAAATTAACCTTGCCACGCAATTAAAACTGTTGGGTGTTCTCGAAAACAGGACTGTGCGGCGTTTGGGAGGCTCCAAAGATATCCCGGTGGAAATCAGGATAATTGCAGCAACAAACAAAGATTTAAAAAAAACGGTCGAAGAAAAATCATTCCGCGAGGATCTTTATTACCGGCTTAAAGTATTTCAGATAACAATTCCTCCTTTACGTGCGCACAAAGCAGATATTATCCCATTAGCCGGGTATTTTATCAGTCATTTTAACCCCCAATTCCGCAAAAACATCCAGAGTATTTCCCCACCGGCACAAGAAATGCTCATAAAATACAATTGGCCCGGAAACATCCGCGAATTGCGCAATGTTATGGAACGGGCAGTAATCCTCGAAACAGATACTATTTTAAAAAGTGAAAGCCTTCCCGGCGAAATCATTTATGTTCAGGATGAACCGATAAAGAAAAACGGGCTCCAGGAAAAACCTGGTTCAATATCCGAAAATGAGCCGCTTACCGAAAATGCCTCATTGTATGAAATGGAAAAACAGACCATTATTCATGCACTCAAAAAAGCGAACAACAACCAGACAAAAGCATCAAAATTCCTGGGAATTACCCGCGACACGCTCCGATATAAAATCAAAAAATATGAATTATAATAAAAGGTGGGTCAAATAACCCACGACGATTGGGTTATTTGACCCACTTTTCTGTTTTTCAAAATTATCTGACGAATTTTAAATTCCCTTCTCCCCAGGATATAATTATTTCCATCCGGTAGGATGATGTTCTTCATCAAAGCAAAACCCGCCTATTCTCCATGTTTTATCAAAAAATGGAATGGAAATCATTAGAAATTATCACCATAAGAATAACACCTGATATTATTCAATAATAGTCATATTTACCTTATGGCATGTTATTTGAAACCCCCAAATTACTTTGACCCGCACAAAGCGGAAAAAAGCAAAAATTATTATTAATTAAATACCAAAACACAT